>JAFGPP010000001.1 GCA_016936135.1 Thermoplasmatota archaeon | reverse complement strand
TCTATCTTGTCAACTTCATAAATTCGTTTAATCTTTTTGATTTTCTTTTCACTTTTTTCAAATCGACACTCGTCACATACAGATTTTAATGGTGCCAAAATAGTTCCTTTTGGTGGTAATTTGTTTTTAACAATTGCATCTACTGCATTCATAATCAATTCAGGTGTTGGAGGACAACCTGGAAGAAAATAATCAACATCTACTACTTGATCAAGGCTTTTTACAGTATCATAAAATTCGGGGAGATGAAGTGTGCCTTCAAAAACCTTTGAGGTTGTTTTTGGAGTGATTTTTTCTGGGTTTGAAGTTGAAGGATTATCAATATATGCTGTTTCAAACACTTCTTTTTTATTTGCTAGGTTAGCAAGCCCCGGAATACCACCATGAACAGAACATGCTCCAAATGCTACCAATGTCTTTGATTTCTTTCTTAATAATTTTGCAAGTTTTTCCTGTTCTTCAGTTCTTATTGCACCATTAAAAAAGCATACATCGATATTGCCATCATTCATTTCTTCAACATCTTTGTATTTTGTATCGATTGCAACTGGCCAGAATAAAATGTTTGCGACCGCTGCGACATCAAGAATTTTTTCATTTATGTCAAGAACAGCAATTTCGCATCCTCCACAGCTTGCTGCCCAATAAAATGCAAAGTTAAGTTTATCACTAATTTTTTTTGTAATTTTTATCCCTCCCGTGGTAGTTTTATTGGACCCATTCTTTTTAGATTATTTACAAAATCTGTGACTACATTTGCAAATTTTTGCCCTTCTGATGCTGAAACATATTCAAATCTCAGCCTATCTGGTTCAATTCCAAGCTCACCCAGAAGTTTTTTTGTAAGTAACACTCTTCTGTTGGTTTTATAATTACCAGATTGATAGTGACAATCTCCAGGATGACACCCTGCAATTAAAACACCATCCGCACCATTTCTAAGTGATTCAAGAATAAATACAACGTCTACTCGCCCAGAACACATTACTCTGATAGATTTTATGTTTGGTGGGTACTTGATTCTGCTTGTTCCGGCTAAATCAGCACCAGCATAGGAACACCAATTACAAAGAAAGGCGACTATGTTTGGTTCAAAATTTTTAGAACTATCTTTAGTCATTATTCTGATCCCCCAACAGAGGCAATCATTGCAAGAATCTGTTTGTCTTTGAAGCCCTTTTGCTGCATTGCACCTGATGGGCAGGCGGATACACAGGTACCACAACCCATACATAAAGCCTCGTTAACCTTTGCATGAGTTATTTTTTTACCATTTTTCACTTCGTCCACTGATTCAATTGCCTTGTAAGGGCAAATAGAAATACAAAGCCTGCAACCAGAACATAAATCCTCGTCAACAAAAGCGGTATTTGGTTCCGCAGAAAGGCTGGGTTGAGCAAGAATTGTAGCAGCACGGGCGGCAGCAGCCTGTGCTTGGTAAATCGACTCGTTGATAAATTTAGGCATATGACAGTTGCCCGCGAAAAAAACACCACGAGTGCTAAAATCAACAGGACGAAGTTTCACATGAGCCTCTAAAAAGAAACCGTCGCTATTAACGGGAACTTTAAGCATTTTTGAAATATGTTCAGTTGAATTACCCGGATTTAGGCCAGTTGATAAAATAATGTGATCGGCGGGAAGTTCAAGGTTCTGTGAAAGCATTGGATCAAATACTTTGACAATTAAACTATGATTGTTATGAACTACAGGTTTATTATCCGCATCATATTGTAAAAACATAACTCCTTTTTCACGAGCTTGTTTGTAATACTTTTCAAGGAAACCATAAGTCATCAAATCCCTGTAAAGAATGAAAACCTCAGCATAAGGGTTAATTTCTTTGATTTTTAAAGCATTTTTTAATGCCTGCATGCAACAGATACGACTACAATACGGTCTTTTTTCATCTCGTGATTCAACACATTGAATCATTACAAAAACTTCTCCATCATGTATTTGCCCAGGTAAAAGATCAGATAGCTTTTTTTCAAGTTCTGACTGAGTTGAAACTCTCAAATCTTTACCATAATAATATGAGTTGGGCGTGTACTCCTCGGCACCAATTGCCACAAGGGTGACTCCATGGTTGAATTTTTCGATACCCTTTGCAGTTTTAATTTCCGCTTCATAACTACCTACATAGCCATTTAATGAATTCAAAACTGAGCTAGTAAAAACTTTAATTAACGGGTTTTTTTCAACCTTTTCAACGGTTTCTTCAAGTGTTTTTTTAACATCAATTCCATCAACTGTAAACGAGATCTTTTTTAGATAACCTCCAAGAAACGGTTCTTTTTCAACTAGTGCGATTTCGTAGCCTTGATTTGCAAGTGAAAGAGCAGATGTCATGCCGGCAATACCGCCACCAATTACAAGTGCCTTCTGAGTAACAGGAATCTGGGATTCACATATTGGTTGTAATAACCTTGTTTTTGCAACAGTCATTTCAATAAGTTTTTTGGCTTTATCTGTTGCCAATCCTGGTTTGTCGCTGTGCACCCATGAACATTGTTCCCTAATATTTGCCATTTCGAAAAGATGGGGATTAAGACCTGCCTCACGTAGACTATTTTTAAAAAGCGGCTCATGGGTACGTGGGGTACAGGCTGCCACTACTAAACGATTCAGGTTATGTTTTTTTATTACTTCTGCGATCTTTTTTTGCGTATCTTCTGAACAGGTATACAAATTGGCATCTGCATAAACTACATCGTCAAGATTTTTTGTGTATTTCACTATTTCATCTATATTTAGAATTCCGCCTATATTTATTCCACAGTGGCAAATAAAAACACCAATGCGTGGTTTTTCCTGCGTTACATCTCGCTCAGCAGGATATTTTTTTTCTTTCACAAGAGTGCCGCGTGCATCCTTGAGTAACGCTGCAGCATTTGCAGCGGCAGCTGATGCCTGCATTACACTTTCAGGTATTGCCTGTGGTTCTACAAAGGAACCCGCTACAAAAATACCTGGTTTGATAACAATAGGATCTCTAGGGTTTGTTTCTACAAAACCAAAATCGTTAACATTAAAACCAAGTTTTTCAGCGATTTCATTACGACGAGCCTGGGTTATACACAGACCAACTGATAAAACAACAAGGTTGAAACGATCCTCCTTGAGTTGGTCTTTGTCGTCTTCATATCGAATGATTAAATCCTTTGTTTTTGGATCCTCAACTATTTCAGAAATCCTGGAACGAACATAATGCAAACCGTGTTCTTCTTTAGCCCGGTCGATATATTTATCAAAATCTTTACCAAAAGATCTAATGTCAATGTAGAAAACAGTTGGCTCAATGTTACTGTCATGTTCTTTTGCAATTACTGCTTCTTTTGCAGTATACATGCAGCACATCGCCGAGCAATATTCATTTCCAACCTGTTTATCCCTACTGCCAACACAATGAATCCAGGCTATTTTTTTAGGCGGTTTCTTATCACTTGGTCTTATGATTTTGCCCTCAAAAGGACCAGATGCAGATAAGACCCTTTCAAACTCGATACTAGTTAAAACATTTGGATATTTCTTATAACCAAACTCGGGTTTAATAATGGGATCAAAAGGAGTTGAACCTGTGGCAATTATTATGGCACCAACTGAAAGTTTAATATTTTTAGGCTTCTCATCATGGTTTATGGCACCGGCTTTACATTCTTTAACACATTTTCCGCATTCAACACAACCACGGTGCTTACCATCTCCTTCTTTATCAATTACGTAAGCATTGGGAATGGCCTGTGGAAACGGTTTATAAGCAGCTTTTCTAATTGATAGACCAAACTCAAATTCATTAGGAAGTTTTATAGGACAAACACTAGCACAGTCACCACAGCTTGTACATTTTTCAATATCAATATAGCGAGGTTTCTGAGTTGCCTTAACAGTAAAATTACCGGGTTTCCCCTCTATTTTTGAAATCTCGGTCATAGTTAAAAGTTCGATGTTTGGATGGCGGGAACAATCCACAAGCTTGGGCGAAAGAATACACATAGAGCAATCGTTTGTAGGAAATGTTTTGTCAAGTTGGGCCATAACCCCGCCAATTGTAGGGCTTTTTTCCAAAAGATAAACCTTAAAGCCCATATCAGCTAAATCTAGAGCTGACTGTACACCTGCAATACCTCCTCCAACAACGGCGACGGCACCTATATTATTTGTTTTTTTAACCATAGTTATTCTAAGGCCTCACGTAACCATTTTTTTCAGCAATCCTACGTATAGCAGTCATGAGACGAGGGATTTCTACCCCCTGGGGACATTGAGTGATGCAACGATAATGAGTGGAACAAATCTCAACAAAAGAATTATCAAAAATCTGCTTTTTGTTACCTAAGAGCACGTTTTTAATGACTTTTCTTGGAGAGTATAAATCATTTAGCTCCCGCTCCGGGCAACCTGCTGTGCAAGTACCGCATGAAAAACACTCGTACAAATCCTTACCAGATTCATCTTTTACAATTTTATACTTGAAATCAAAATCAAGTATTTTTTTAGCTGTTTTACCGGTTGTATCCTCTTCATGTTCCTCGTCAAGACGAGCATTACGAACAGCATTCATAACTTCTTTAACATTAACTTTCTGCGGACATTTCTCAAGACACAGATAATGTGAACTACAAATCCAGATAAACTCACTAGATAAAACCTCTTCCTTTAAACCCAATAAAGCCTTGCGAATAATAACGCGGGGATTCCAATCGGTTTTGACATCCATCTCGGGACAACGGGCGGTACACGATCCACAGGCAAAACATTTCAATATGCCTTCTCCGCCTTCCTCTTTGGCTATTTCGTATTTGAAATTTTTATCAATCTTTTTTGTGTCTACAACTTCCATATTTATTTTTCCCCGACTTCGACGTATTCATCCTCACGGTAAACAACCATTGGAACCTTTTCGTCTCGGTTTTTACCTGGTTGATATTTAAACTCTTTTTGTGCGTTCTCGGCGGCTGGAATAAAAACATCCATGAGAGCAATATTCATGGGACAACCCTGCTCGCAAAGACCGCATTTTACACATGAAAGAATCATATGGTTCATACGACCAAGATGAAACAACAATGAATCATTAGGCAACTTAAACAAACCTTTACTTTCCGATTTTTTAACATACTTATTTGCTTCAGCATCAAAAACAGAAGAATCAAACAAACACTCTCTGCAGTAACAAATAGGACAAACATTCATGCAATTATGGCAATTAACACATTTGTCAAAAAAGGAAGTTAAACTTTCAATATCAATATTTCCTGTTTTATCTTTTATAAAAGCGGCTAATTTCTTGGTTCTGTTTCCAATTAAATCTTCAATATATTTTTCACGTTTTTTAACATCTTTGAAAGTATCAAGTTTCAAATCTTCTAGTATTTTTATACCAGAATCGCTAACCGCTTCAATCAATATTTCCTTATTTATATCCATTCCAAAAAGACCAATAATGATATCAGCATTAATTGGAACAGGTTGGTTACAAACAACGCAAGCAGATCTTAGAAATTGTTCAGATTTATCGCTGTTTGATTTGAAATCATCAAGTATAAAATCTATAGGATTTTTTTTCTCGGGAAAATCAGCATAAGTGTTAAGAGAAAAAGTCCCAAGACAATCTACACCTATGATTATGATATTATTAAGATTGGCTTGATTAAGTTTAACAAGTTCTATTAAAGCCCTAATTTGACAGGGATGTAATACAACACCTAAGGGCTTATCAGAAGGCTGAAACTTTGTAATCTTAGAAACTATCTTTGATGTAGAAGCAGGTAACAAAGGTGCAAAAACTTTAGCATCAAGCTTATCGGGATCTGAAATTAATACAGGGAAAACAACCTTTCTTGATGGAACGCTCTGAGATACCAAAAGAGCAGATATTTTACCAGATTTTAAAAGATTTTTAAGAAAATCATTAACTGTGCCGGTTACATCACTGTTTTTAACCTCTAAGATTTTTTGTTTAACCATATTTTTACCTACCTAGATATTCCATTTTTTTGAAATGGGATTTGGACCAAGTTTTTTTATTGCCTCAGTCATCTCTTTCATTGTGTCAGCAAACTTCTGTCCTTCTGAAGCGGATATCCATCGAATCCAAACTCGTTCCTTTTCAAGTCCAAGTGTGGCGAGTATATTTTGAAGTAAAACCATTCTACGACGGGCTTTGTAGTTACCATCGATATAATGACAGTCACCAGGATGACATCCACCTACAAAAACACCATCGGCACCTTCCAGAAGTGCACGTAGAATATACATGGAATCAACGGAACCTGAGCACATTACACGAATTATTCGAATATTGGGCGGATATTGTATTCGGCTTGTGCCGGCTAAATCCGCTCCGGCATAAGAACACCAGTTGCATAGGAAACCCACTATCTTTGGTTCGAAATCTTTTTCAATATCCTTTTTTTCGTCATTCATTTTTTTCTCACTCCAAACATACATCAATCATTGACAAAATCTGTTTCTTAGTAAACGTGTTTTGCTGAGAAGTACCGCTTGGGCAAACTACTGAACAGGCACCACAACCCTGACAGAGAATCTCGTTTACAACGGCCAGTTGTTTTTCCTCGTCAAAACTTATTGCATCATATGGACAAATCTCAATGCACAGCTTACAACCAACACAATTACGATTTCTTATTCTTGCAATATTGCCCTTTGTTTCAAGATATTCTTTTGATAAAATAGTTGCCGCTCTTGCAGCAGTTGCTTTTGCCTGCAAAATAGATTCCTCTATAAAACGTGGTGAATGGGCAAGACCGCACAGATAAATCCCATCAGCTGAGAAATCAACGGGTCGCAGTTTAACATGGGCTTCTGCATAAAACCCATCCTGGTTTAATGGAACCTTTAATTGCTGGGCAAGAGACAAGTTATCCTGAGGAATTATCCCTGTACTCAAAACAAGCTTATCAGGATTTAATTGTAGTTCTCTATTTATTATGTGTTCAAAAGTTTTTACGGTTATTTTACCTTTATTTATAGCTACTTTGGGCTCGTCATCTTCATCGAATCTAACAAACAAGATTCCTTTCTTTCTGGCCTGATTATAGAGTAAATCTTCTCTAAAGCCATACGTTCGGATATCCCTGTAAAGAACGTATACTGCAACATCTGGATTTATTTCCTTGAGTTTCAAAGCATTCTTTAAAGCCTGCGAACAACAAATACGGCTGCAATAAGGATGATCTTCGTTTCTTGATCCAACGCATTGAATCATTACTACTTCTTTTAATTTCTTTAAGCTAGGGTCATCATTAAAAAGGCTTTTTTCAAAATCGGTCTGAGTTACAATACCTTTGTTTTTACCATAGGAATACTCATTTGGTTCGTAAGGTAAACCGCCTGTTGCAACAACAATTACTCCATGTTCGACTTCGCTGGGTGATTTTTTACCTTTGGAAATCAATGTCGACTTAAAATTACCCACATAACCTGAAATATTTTTAATTGTTGTATCTGTAAACACTTGAATCTTAGGATGATTCTTTATCCTTTCAATTGATTTCTTTAAAAGCTCTTGAGGATTCTCGCCATGATCTCCAATATAAATATCTCTAAGATGACCACCTAGCACAGATTCTCTTTCTAATAAAAATACCTCGAATCCCTGATCACCAATAGAAAGTGCAGAATGCATACCGGCGATACCACCGCCGATAACAAGCGCGCGGTTAACAACTGGGATTTTAGTATGATGAATTGAAGACAAATCAGCTGCTTTTGCAACGGCCATACGCATAGAATCAATTGCCTTTTCTGTTGCCTCCCTAGGATTGTTTTTATGTACCCACGAATTTTGATCGCGAATGTTTGCCATTTCGAAAAGATGGGGATTAAGGCCGGCTTCTCTAAGAGTATCCTGAAATAACGGCTCATGTGTTCGGGGTGTACAAGAAGCAATAACTATTCGGTTCAAACCCAGCTCTTTTATCTTTTCCTTAATTTTTTCATTAGAATCCTGTGAACAAGTATAGGTGCTGTCATCTGCATACACAACATGAGGCAATTTTTTTGCTGATTCAACAACCTTTTTTACATCGACAACTCCAGCTATATTTATTCCGCAGTGACAAACAAAAACTCCTATTCTTGGAACATCATTGCTGACATCCTTTTCTTCAGGGTACTTTTTTTCTATAATCTTGGTTCCTCTCACATCTGAAATATCTTTTGCAGCCTC
>JAFGPP010000018.1 GCA_016936135.1 Thermoplasmatota archaeon | reverse complement strand
CCTACTGAACCATACTTAATTGGCATAAATCTATAATTTGAAAGAACGCACACTGTCTCTGTTTGACCGTAAAAATCGTAGATTTCCAGGCCAAATGCTTTTTTCCAAACTCGTATTACTTCAGGATTAAGAGGCTCTCCCGCGCTCATTGAATGACGAAGTTTGAGATTGTATTTTGAAAGATCCATTTGAATAAGCATTCTGTAAACTGTCGGAGGTGCACAAAATGTTGTAACACCGTATCTTTCCATTGCTTTTAATAATCCATCCGCATCAAATCTTCCTGGTGTTTCCCACTGAATAATTGCAGCACCTACAATCATTTGTCCAAATAATTTTCCCCATGCAGCTTTTGCCCAACCGGTTTCTGAAACTGTCCAATGAAGGTCATTATCGGTTAAGGCTTGTGCAAATTTTGCTGTAACCTCATGACCAAGAGGATAACTGTGTGTATGCAAAACCATCTTTGGATGTCCAGTGGTTCCGGATGTGAAATATATTAACATCGGATCAGTTGAAAGCGTTTTATCAGAATCTTTTTGCTCAAGTTCACTTGATACCTCTTTAATCTCCTCGTCATAGTTATACCAATTGGCCCTTTTACCATCAACAAGCATCATGTGTTTCAGAGTGGGGCATTTTGCTTTGACTGCCTCAACGATGTCTGCATGATCCATATCTGTAATAAGCATACATGCTTCTGCTCGATTAATACGATATTCTATATCTTTGGAAGTGAGTAACACGGTACCAGGCATGGGTACAACGCCAATTTTAAACATGCCGATTAATGAAATGTACCATTCAGGTATACTTTGTAAGATGACTAGAACCCTATCGCCTTTTTTTACACCGATTTTTTTAAGAAAATTTGCAAATCTATTTGACGCTCTGCTTAAATCATAAAAAGTGTGATACCTGTCATGTTTACCAGTTCTATCGATAGAAATTAATGCAAGTTTGGTTCTATCCGCTCCCCACTTATCAACGACATCAATACCGAAATTGTAGTATCTTGGAATTTCCCATTTAAAATTTTTATAAAGTTGTTCGTATGTCAATTTGTTTTTAGATTTACCTGCCATTTTTTCACCTAATTAATTTATAATCCCAATTGTCGAGCAATAACCATTCTTTGTACTTCTGAAGTGCCTTCCCCTATGGTACATAGTTTTATATCTCGATAAAACCGTTCAACTGGATAATCTGTTGTGTAACCATAGCCTCCGAAGATTTGAATTGCTTTGACTGTAGTTCTCATAGCCATTTCTGATGCGAAAAGTTTGGCCATTGATGCCTCTTTTGTAAATCTTACATTTTGATCTTCCAAATAAGCAGCGCGATAAACAAGTAATCTGGCTGCATCAATCTCGGTTGCCATATCGGCAAGCATCCATTGTACTGCCTGAAATTTTCCGATGGGTCTTCCGAATTGTTGACGCTGTTTTGCATAATTTAGGCTTTCTTCAAATGCACCTTGAGCGATTCCAACACTCATCGCACCTATTGCTGTTCTGCCACGATCCAATATATTCATGGCTCCAACAAATCCCATGTCCTTTTCCCCGAGTAAATTTTCTTTTGGAATTCGGCAATCCTCAAAAATAAGTTCTGCAGTATGGCTTCCTCTTAAACCAAGCTTGTCCTCTAACTGACCTACCTTAAAACCGGGTGTTCCTTTTTCAACTATAAATGCACTTATTCCCTTTGCACCTTTTGTTTTATCGGTTTTTGCCATTACTGTTACAACCTCTGAAATGTCCCCATTTGTGATGAATTGTTTGGTACCGTTTATCACCCACTCGTCTCCATTTAGGACGGCAGTTGTTTGGGTAGCCGCGGAATCAGAACCTGCGTTAGGCTCTGTTAATGCCCAAGCTGCAAGTCCTTCTCCATTGGTAATTTTTGGTAAGTATTTTCTTCTTTGTTCTTCGGTTCCCTTTTCGTAAATGTGACCAACGCCGAGACTATTGTGTGCTTCTAAATTTATTCCTGTGGATCCACAAACCCTTGATACTTCCTCAAGAGCAATCATATAGCTAACTCTGTCAATTCCTGCACCACCATATTCCTGTGGAACAGTCATGCCCATTAAACCCATTTTTCCCATTTTTTTATAAAGTTTATCAGGAAAATATTCCTCTTGATCAATTTTTTTTGCGATGGGTTTAATTTCTTTTTCACAAAACTCCCTTATCGTTTTTTGAAATAATTTTTGTTCTTCGTTAAGACTGAAATTCAATTAAATCACCACTCCCGTGATAAAATAACCCTATAAAACCTTTAGCTAATATGACACGTTAATTGCCGAATTAGTTAAAAATCTATTTTAAGACCTTTCCAGTCTCCATGTACCAAAGATATAAATCAAGTTCGGCAAGTGTAAGACCGGTTTTTTTAGCAATTTTTCTTAATAAATTTTCAATTTCAAAATATTTATTTTTTGTCATGCTTTTTGGCTTCTCGATTAACTTATACTTAACCAATATATCTACGATGTGAAAGTCAATTATTGCATAGTCTTCAAAACCAATATTTCTCAAAAAATGACTTGCTTCTTTATATCCAAGACCTTTAACGTTTTTTACAAGCCAATCTCTTACAGCCGACATATCATGATGGTTGATAACTTTGTTCAATTGCTCTTTACATTCTTTAAATTCTGAAATATATGATGCACGTGCATTTGGGAATCTATGGCCGCTATCTTTTAGTTTCCGAGATATCGATTCTTCTGAATCTGTAATAAAACAATTTCCAATTTCATTCTGAATTTTGATGCTTTTTTCGGCATTAAAATTTGCAGTAAGTATGCAAAAACAAGCTTCTTTGAAAAGATCATCATTAGATTCTGTATTGAAGTTTTTAAATTCGGCAATCCTTTCATCAATTGTTTTTCCGATGTTACTGATTTTAAGTTCTTCAATTTTATTTATCAGTTCATTCATCTTTCTTACCACAAAAGATCTGGTTTATAAAAAAGAATATATTTCGATTTTAATAGATTACTTATTTCAAATCAATATTTTCAATTTACGGGTGTTAATTTCCTTGGATTGCAAAAAAATTAAGATTTTTTAATTCGTAATTTATAGATAGAAAAACAAGATTAGTTATTCGATTATTTAATAAAATAATTTAAAAAAAATTCAAATAAACGTTCGTTAATTATAAATATTCTAATAATCATTTACTTTTATGATAAACACTCCATGCGAATTCATGATGTGGAATGGTCTTCCAGTAATTAGACGAGAAATCGCAGAAAGCATGATTAGTAACTTTGGATTAAATCAAAAAGAGACCGCAAGCAAATTGGGTGTTACTCCCGCAGCTGTTTGTCAATATATCTCAAAAAAGAGAGGAAAAGTAAAGATTATTGATGAAAATATACTTAACGAAATAAAAATTTCTGCAGAAAAAATAATTGAGAGAGGAGGCAATTCGGTTGTAAGAGAAACCTGCAGAATTTGTAAAATAATGAGGAAAGAGGGAATCTTTTCTTTCAGTTGTAACGCTTGTGATACTCAAGATTAATTTTTTACACTTTATTTTAGTTTAACATGAGCTGTGTTCTATTGCTCCATTTGGACAGGCATTTACACAGGCACAGCACTCTATGCATTCACCAACGTTTTTTGCTACGGCTTTCCCCCCCTTTAATTCAAAAATTTCAACTGGACAAGCAGCTACACAATCGCCGATACCGGTGCATTTATCGTGGTCAATTGTAATTGTAATTTCCCCTTCTTTATAATCTTTTTTCATAGATTTTAAACCTCCAATTAATAAAGACATTGTAAACCATCTTCACTATTTTAGAGTTTCTAAAACAGGTACTGTGTTAAAATACGTTGTTACTTTTTAGTTGGGAATTTTACGTTCGTTTTTATTGATTGTTATAACTCACCTATTATAAAATGATAATATGCATCATTGTAATAAATAAATCGTTGCGAAGAATACGAAGAACCTCCTTTTTTATAAAAAAAATCGTAGAGTTTTGACCTTTCCGGTCGTGTAATCTCAACACTAATATTATCATCTATTGCTTTTTTTAAATATGGAAAATCATCCATTTCTTCTTCAGTGACATTAACAAGAGCAATATATTCCCAGTCATCTAAATCCCCGTTAAATACCATTGTTTCAATGAAATAATACTTATGGATATAAGTATAATAGAAACTTCCAGCAAAAACTAAAATAACACAAATTATCGCAATAGATCCAGTCATTAATATTATTTTTTTTATTGTCATTATATTTTTCCCATAAAGAAAAGATAATAATGTATATTTTAATTTTTTGTGTATTTTAAGTTTACAAACAATTATTTTTAATATTATTAATTCATTTGCTTTATCAAATGGAAGAAAAAAAATGCTTAACACTTAATGGAATTAAGATAATTATTTTATCTTTT
>JAFGPP010000101.1 GCA_016936135.1 Thermoplasmatota archaeon | reverse complement strand
ATTAATAAATTTTATAAATATTAACAAAATATCGATATTCATGGGGAAAATTCTTACAAGGCTTGTACATGAAATGGAAAATCATGCTCCTTTCACAATATTTGGTGCATTAACTGGCATTACCATCATGATAATAATTGTATACGGAAATTTTCTTGATTATGTTTCGCCAATTTCGGAAGATATATTTTACATCCTCCACCCTACCCATGTATTTTTAAGTGCAATTGTAACAACATCAATTTTCATAAAATATAACAAAAAAAACATATGGCTTGCATTAATAATCGGATATACCGGATCGGTAGGTATCGCTACAATCAGTGATTCGCTTATTCCTTTTATCGGTGAAACAATTCTTGGACTTGATAACCCAGAAGCACATATCGGATTTATTGAAGCCCCCCTTCGCACAAATATTCCAGCAATTATTGGAATACTTATAGCCTATTTGAGAGGTGTAACAAAGTTGCCGCATGCAGGACATGTTTTAATAAGTACATGGGCATCGCTCTTTCACATAATAGCTGCAATAGGTTCAACGATAACATTTTTACAAATGATTGGAATATTTGTATTTCTTTTCCTTGCAGTATGGATTCCTTGCTGTACTAGTGATATTGCTTATCCAATTTTATTTTCAATGAAATCGAAAGAGGAAAAAAGAAAATCTGTGAAAAAATCTTTAACTAGAAATCAAGAGAAAGATCATTAGAATTTAATACCTCGATTTTCCATGCAATATTGGTAAATAAAGTAATTTTAAAAATATATATTTTTAATAAATTGATTAGACCAATAAACCCAGATAAAAAATAAATAAATTTAAGAAGGAATAAAAGGCTACACTAACTCGCCAAAAGGGAGGCAATTACATATTGAGGTGAAATAGATGGATTTAGGTCTTTTGATAGCTTGGTCGATACCATTTGTATTTTTTGCATTACTAATCTTTTTTGTTGGTATTAGAATTATTCGACCAGTAGAGAAGGGATTAATAGAAAGGCTTGGAAAATACAAAAAAACCGCTGAACAAGGATTCCATTGGATTATTCCTGTAATAGATAGAATTGTTAGAGTTAATGTAACTGAAAATATGGTAGATGTCGAACCTCAAAAAATTATCACTGCCGATGATCTAAATGCATTGGTTGATGCAGTTGTTTATTTTCGTGTAGTTGATCCTAAAAAAGCAATATATAATGCCCAAGATTATAAAACGCAAATCACTAGTCTTGCAAGAACTACTTTAAGAGATATAATTGGTAAGATGACGTTGACAGAGGCAAATAGCAAAAGAGATGCCTTAAATGAGACTCTTGAGAGGGAACTTGACAAGCAAACAGATGCTTGGGGAATAGATGTAATAAGAGTGGAATTACAAAGAATCGAGCCGCCAGATGACGTGCAACAGGCAATGAATAATGTAGTAATTGCAGAACGAGATAAGAAAGCTGCAATTGACTTTGCAACCGCAACAGAAACAAAAGCAGACGGGCAAAGGCGTGCAGATATCAAAATGTCTGAGGGAAAAAAACAAGCCTTGATTCTTGAAGCAGAAGGGAGAGCAGAAGCAATAAGAAAAGTTGCGTTAGCGGAAGCTGATAAAATCGAAAAAATCAACACCGCTATAAGAAAACACTTTAAAGACGAAGCGCAAATGTATAAAAAACTGGAAACTGTCGAAAATTCATTGAAAGAAGGCAGCAAATTTGTAATTGATCCAAATACCTCGATTACCACAGTAATAACCGAGAAAATGGCAGGAATTATTCCTGTAGAAAAACGTTCTGCAAAGGAATATCCAGAAGGTTAGGTCGTAATATTTATTTCTTCTGAAATAGGTGCACATCCGTCTGTGGAAATGGAATAGTTATTCCTTCCTTGTCAAAGGCTTCCTTTATCTGCTGAGTTAAATCCCATTTGACTTTCCAATAATCACTTGTTTGTACCCAGGGCCTTACCAACAAATTTACACTTGAGTCGCCAAGATCTGCAACTGCAACGGTCGGGGCAGGGTCGGTAATTACCTTTTCATGTTTTTTTATTACATTCAAGGCAATAGTAATAGCTTTACCAATATTATCTTTATAACTTATGCCTACCCTCATGTCAATCATACGCTGATTAAGTGCGGTATAATTAACGATAGGATTTCCCCAAATTTTTGAATTTGGAATTACAATTCTTTTATTATCATAGGTTGTCATAGTAGTTATACTAGCACCTACATGATTAATGGATCCTGCATTTCCTGCGATATCTACGTAATCTCCTACCCTAAATGGTTTAGTAATTGCAATCATAAAGCCTGCTGCTAAATTTCCTAAAGTTTCCTGAAATGCAAATCCGAAAACAAACCCTGAAACTACAGAGAGACTTATTACTGCAGAACCAACATCAATTCCTAGAAAACCAATTGCTACAGCAAAGGCAAATATTATGACAAGTATCTTGACAACTCGACTAGTAAACTCTGCTAAAATATCTGTCATCTTAGCTTTTAGCATTGTTCTTTTTAAATATTTACTAAAAATAATTGCAATAATGTATCCCGCAACAATTACCACTATTGCGCTTATGATATTAAAAACAGTTATCGATGTAAAAGGTATCATAAAATTTAATATTTCTTCGATACTCATATCTACTCCCCTTACAAAAAGTCAATGCAACTTTAAATAAAAAGGTTTTGAAGGTAAATTATTCTAGGTTAGTACTTACAAAACTTTTAGTTAGGTTAAAAGATAAGGACATGGTGTTTTATTGCAAAGAAAAGAGTTTCAATGGAACGAATACACAATAAGTTATCTAGAAGATGGCTCTGGCGATACTCTTGTCTTAATTCATGCATTTCCTTTCAATGCATTGATGTGGAAACCTCAGCTTGAGAAACTTGCTAATAACTTTTATATTATTGCACCAGACATTCCTTCATTTGGATCTTCATTTCCAACACCAAATATTTTAACAATGGACCTTGCAGCAAATTTTGTAAATGCACTACTCGACCACCTAGATATAAAAAAGGCAAATATTTGTGGACTATCTATGGGCGGGTATATCTCATTGGCATTTACTGAATTTTTTTCAGAAAAACTTGAGAAACTTATTCTTGCCGATACTCATGGTGCAGAAGATTTTATAGAAAAAAAATTACAAAGACAAAAATTTATAAATGAAATTGAAAAGGTGGGCACGGGAAAATTACTCGAACAATTTGTAAGTTCGACTTTAGGTCCAAGTACAAAAGCACATAACTTGGATTTAGTTTGCCAAGTTAGAAAAATAATGGAAATGGCAAAACCAGAAACTATTATAAGTGCCCTAAGGGGAATGGCAGAAAGACCTGCTCGTTTCAATGTTTTAAAAAAAATCAAAAGACCCGTATGTGTAATTGTTGGAGAAGACGATTTCATAACCCCTCTATCAGATGCTGAAGATATTGTAAATTCAACACCCAATGCTATACTAAAAGTAATACCAAATTCTGGACATCTAAGTAACATTGAAAATCCTAATTTTTTCAACAATGTAATTAAAGATTTTATTTTGGAAAATAATTAAAATATTTATTTTTGCAAGTTCTTATCTTTCAGTTTCGATTATTTCTAACTCCTCACTCTTAGTTTCATGAGGTTTAAAAATCATAACAACCATAATTGGGGTTAACATTATAAGACCAGCAGCTACCCAGAACCAGTCCATCACGGGAAAAATTCTCAATAACCAGGAAGCGGTAAACGGTCCAAGTATATAGGAAAATCTAGCAAATGTAGTTGTCCAGCCCATGCATGATCCCCTTCTTTCTGTTGGGAAGATCTCGGGGATATAAACCACAATCCATGAATATACAAAAGATATAAAAAATCCTGCAAATGGAGCGGCGAATGGAAGAAAATTTCTCGGTACAAAACCCAAAACACTCAAAGATATTGCTAGACCAATACATCCAAAAGTCAGCACAACTCCTCTACCTATTTTTTCCATAACCCATCCACCGGTAACTCCTCCTATCATCGTAGCAATTAATGTTATCAAAAGAACAATGGACCATTCTGTAAGAGAATAACCGTGGATATCCATGAAAAATGACCCCGCCATATAAAATAGAAACGAGGTGACAAGCCAGGAACCCCATATACTTGCTGAGAGAATTATGTAGCGTATATCTTTTTTATTTATTGATCCCAAACCAAAGTAATGAAGTTTTTTAATTCCCTTTCCTCGCTCTTCTTTAATAGCATTATATCTCAATGTTTCTTTCATAAACAGCCAAATTACAAGAACAGGAATCATAAAAATAAACATGACACCGTACATCCATTTCCAATCTAATCCCAAAGTATTAATGAGAAACGGAGGAAAAATAGCCTGAAGAGGTATTAAACCGATAACGTAGACTAAAGCTACTTGTTTGGCTCTTTTTTGTGCAGGTGACTCCTCGCTTATGGGAATGCTCCACATGTTAGACACAGTAGTAAAAGTCATAATAGCATAGAAAAACATGAACAAATGAAATGTTGAAGTATAAAGCACAATTGCAATAGAGGAAAAACCCATCATAAGAATTAATATAAGAATTGACAATTTCCTTCCGATTATATCATTCAACCCATTCAGCAAAAAAATGAAAAAAGTCGGGATTAAATACCAGCCTTCCCACCATTCAAAGTCGGCCGTTGAAATATTATAATTTTGACAAATATAAGGCAGTGCGGTCATCTTCACACTAGAAAGATATTGATCCATTATGGCAACAAGACCCATAAAAATGATCAGATATATCAAATAATTACGAGATCTGGAAATTGTTAAAGGCTGTTTATACGTATTCAATATTCCACCCGAACTCCTGGGAATTTCCTTCAATAGCAGAAATATTGTTAAATAGTTATTCATTTTCTCAACCCAATACTTAAAAAAAGGTTAATGTTTAAAACAAAAAACAAATTTGTTAAATATTACTTCACATTATTTACTATAACATGCGTGTACTAGTAACAGGTGCTAGCGGATTTATCGGTAGAAACATTGTAAAGGAATTATTGTCACATGGTTACAAAGTAGTAGGTCTTACAAGAAATCCTGATTTTTCGGTTAAGGGAGCAGATATTGTAGTGGGAGATATCACAAAAAAAGAAACTTTGTTTGATGCTTTTACAAATATTGATGGTGTTTTTCATAACGCCGCTCTTACAATTGATTGGGGTAAAAAAAAAGATTTTCAGAATGTAAATGTACAGGGCACAAAAAATGTACTACATCTTTGCCAAAAAAATGGTATCGGGAGAATTGTATATACCAGTTCGGCAGGAGTATATGGATTTCCAAACACCTCAGAAACAATAACTGAAAATAGCCCAATCAGTCCACTTAATTCCTATCACCAATCAAAGTTGGACGGCGAAACCATCTTGTATCTGGCTGAAGAAACTATTGTATCAAGTATCCGCCCACCACTAGTCATTGGACCCAATTCTCATGCTACAAAATTAATCCTATCAAAAATTTTTTCTAATGATATAAAATACATTGGTTCTGGTGAGCAGCTAATTTCCATTGTACATCCCATGGACGTTGCTCAATGCCTTCGTTTGGCTTTTGAAAAGGACCACATTGGAGATATCTTCAATGCAGTTAGTTTCACTTGTTCGATAAAGGATTTGTTTACAAAGATTTCTGAAAGATTAAATGTTACTACTCCAGATAAACATGTGCCATATTTTATTGCCTATTTGTCTGCCATTATTTCGGAACTTCTAACCAGACCACCAGAACTTACAAAATTTCGAGTTAAATTATTAGGAACTACTCGTCAAATAAGTTGCGACAAGGCCCGCCAAAATTTAGGCTACATCCCAAGACATGACATTAATTCAACTGTCGAAGATATTGTTAAAAGTTATAAAAAGTAAATTTGAATCTGATTTGCTCAAAATATCTTTGGAATTATTCTCCAAGGTACATCTTTCATAAATTTCTTGTATTCTTCACCGTATTTTTTAATCAGAAATTTTTCCTCATCAAAAATACTCCATATCATTATGGGTAATGCAATTATGGCAGTCAACAGAGCAACAATGGAATAAAAAAACAGTGCAAGTCCAAATCCAACAATGATAATGGAGGTATAATGTGGGTGTCTTATGTATCGAAAAATTCCCCCTGTTACAAGTTGTCCGCTGTAAGTCCTTGTCCAAAAGATTTCCCATTTAAAGTAAATAAAAGTACCAATAATAAAAATAATCACACCAGAAAAAATAGTTGCCAAGCGATGAATGGGTATCTCCCATACTCCATAAAAAGCAGTTAGTGGACCAATCATTATGATAAGCAATAAAGGCGCATAATGCACAATAAATAGTGCCCTCAGTTCTTTTGGAGGTCGATATCCTAGCATTTGACTCGACCAATCACAAAATGCGTAGACCGCCGATTCCGATTTCTATCTCTTGGGGTTTAAGAGTATGCTTAGTATTTCTCATCTTCATTACTGATATTTTCCTTCTATCCATAGTCGGATCAAAATTCAGAAGAATTACTGAATCTGCGAGAAATTCCGAAATACCATCACGAGAAAGTATAGTAGAACCTAATGGCAATTCGGAGGTCACAATTGACGTTGTTTCAGATGTCTCTAGAGCATCAAAAATATATCGTAAATGTAATCTTCTAACAGGTAATTGAGAGTTAGATGATTCATCACTGGCAGAATTAATTATACTAATATCAGGAATGTTGTCTGTATTTTTAATAAAAATTGGCATTTCTGCTAAAGGTGAAATCGAATCAAGAATAATTCTAGTATATCCCTCAGAAAGAATTTCATTAGTCATATTTTCATATATCATTTTTTTATTTATGTTCAAATATTGAAATTTTACCAATTTATTTTCAATTGCTGAAGTAAAATCAAAGCCAATTTTTTTTGCCTGATGAATAATTCCATCGACCTTCTTATCAAGGGTAAGATAGAGTCCTTTTTCGTTATTTTTTAATCCCTCGTAAAGAAATTGGAAACAAAATATGCTTTTTCCACTTCCAGGTGGACCGGACACCAAATTAATTGATCTTTTCGGAAAACCGCCCTGAATAAGAACATCAAGACCTTCTATACCTGTTTTCACCCTATCACTAATTTGATCTTGTCGATAAAACATTTCCTTAGCCACATCCATTCCTATCACGAAATGCCATTGCTATTATATTATCTTTTAGTTTTTACATATTTTAAAGCGCTAAAAATTTACAATTTTTAAGTTTTTCTTTTATCCTTTCCTCATACTTAATATAGTTTACTAGGGTTTAAAAGAAATATTTATATACTTATAAAAATAAAAATAATACATATAAAATTGCTAGGTGATTAATTGTCCCAACAAAATGTTAGCATTTGGATATGGCTCCAATTTGGAAAAATAATAAAAGCCATTTTATGTCCAGATGATGGGACAATTCGCATCTTTGATGAAGATGATAAACTAATATTAAAACGTACAGGTCTAAACAGAATTCAAATAAAACAAATTGAAAACAACATTATGAAATATGGTGCAAAAAAACTCAGTCAACATGCAGAGCCATTCAAATTTTTATAAAAATTTATTGTGAAAATACTACAGTTCTATCGGGAAATATCTCAATACCGTTTTCTGTTATTTGCATTGAAACCATTCGTTTCTCGTGCTTCATGTCCCTCATTTTCAAAACTTCAATTGCATTTTCTCTACCGTTTTTATTTTTCAAGTTATACAAAACAATTATTCCATCAGCCAAAAATTCCTCAATTCCAGATTCACTAAATCTAGTTGGAATTGGATCTGTTTCGGTGATAAGGAAAGATGTGGCTCCTGACTCCTCAAAAAAATCAAACATTTGCTGAAGATAAACCCTGTAATTCTTATCCTTTGTAACAGATACAGAAATAATTGCTGTTAAAGAATCCACTACGATGACCTCTGGATAAAAGTCCTTGGGAATAACCAAAGGTTTAATTCTGGTTGAAACCTCGGTTGCAGATCCCGAACCTCCTAGAGAACCAAACTTCATTCTTAAAATGTCCAAAGGATTTACTTGCTGAATCAAAAACTGACCGTTTTCAATATACTTCCTAATGTCCCATCCAAATTTATCCATACTCATTTTGATTTTGTCTGCATTTTCTTCAAAACTAACATACATACAGTTTTTACCCTTAGATATCACATTATAACAAATTTGTCGGCATATTGTACTTTTGCCTGTACCCGGACCTCCAGCTACCAATACAGTGTTTCCACGAGGAATTCCCCTTGCCTCAAACAACGAATCAAACCCATCGATGTGGGTTTTTAAAATTGGATCTTTTTGGACCCTTTCCAGATTTCCAACAAATTGAATATCGCTCATTCTATACCGCTCAACTTATTAGTAGTGTAAGATTTAATTATTCCACTCAGACCATTCCGAGAGTTATATATCCATCTTCAATAAAAACCTTACTTCTTAAAAACACAACCGCAGTATTCCTGAAATTTTATCAGGTGAATATATAACCTGGACCAATCTGCGCACCAATATTATTGACAGCAAGTTCCAAATAAAGATTTTTTGTACCGGTTGTGATACTAACATATTGTGGAGAGCTTAGAGGATACTTTCTTACAAGAATGTAACCATTATTAATTTCCTCTTCCAACATTTTATTGAAAGAATCATTCCAAGCGTCAAGATAATCTGTATAAATTCTAATGAAAGTCGTTGCACCAGCATATGTTGTTTTGCTTGAATAATTTGTCCTAATGAATTGATTTTTATATCCGCTGATTGAGTTCTTACCTTCTACACCTTTTATTAGAGGAAGACTATAATAAATCCTTATTTCTGTGCTTCTATTTTCAAATTTTATCGATGGTTCAATTATTACCGTTTCTCCATCAGGTTGTTTAACTATAACACTACCACCCTCCAATATATAAATTTGATCGATATAATATGCATTAAAGGCTTCATAGCGTATAGATGTAAGAGTAATTCCAGAAATAAAATCAGATGTAATCCTCGAACTTGTCCTGCTCTCATCAATTACATCTAACTGACCAAAAGCTCTTGCAGTAACAAAATATGGAAGCTCGTCACTACCAAGTGTAATTGGTGATGAAATTGGCACGTTTTCTCCTACCATTGATTGAAGATCGATAACCGATTTTAAAAACGAAAATTGATTTTCAACTTCATCCATGTGATCGGCTTCTCTTTGCTCCATGGTTTGAGGTACATATATAAGTTGAATCGTTGACAATACAACAGAAACCAAAGCAACAAGCAACAAAGCCTCGATAACTCCTGCAACAGCATCTCTATTTTTTGAAAAATGAATACGAGCCATCTCTCCATCCTAAACCTTACATTTACAATATGCAGATTCTAAGACTTATATTTTTCTTGTGTTTTTGACGAAATGATACAATTACTATAATTAGAAAAAATTAATGTATCTTAAAAATATTTGCAAACTTTGAAACTAAATTTAAGGAAATTTACTAGGGGAAAGATTATGGCAATGACATTTGCAGAAAAAATCCTAGCAAAATACGCAAATAAAAAAAGCGTGATACCTGGTGAAATTGTTACAGTTCATCCAGATCATCTACTCACGCATGATAATACCGCTGCAATAATCCAAAAGATATCAAAAGAGTTGGATGAATATGGAATTTTTTCAAGACAACTACCTATTATTGTTTTAGATCATGTAATTCCTGCTGCATCCGAGAAAACAGCACTGAATCATAAAAACATAAGAGATTTTGTAAAGAAACACAGAATAAAGCATTTTTTTGATGTTGGAAACGGAGTTTGTCATCAAATTGTAGTTGAGAAAGGGCTTGCACTACCCGGGAAACTTCTTTTAGGCAGTGATTCGCATACTTGTTCTTATGGAGCAATAGCTGCATTTTCTTCAGGTATTGATAGAACTGAATCTGCTGCATTGATGTTGACTGGTGAAACTTGGCTGAAAGTTCCCCAGACAATTAAAATGGAATTAAATGGGAAACTAGCAAAGGGGGTATATTCTAAAGATTTAATTCTTTATATTATCGGTAAAATCTCTGCATCTGGTGCGAACTATTGCTCTGTTGAATTCCATGGAGACGTTGAACAATTTTCGGTGGAAGATCGTTTCACAATTGCAAACATGGGAGTTGAAATGGGGGCAAAAAACGCTGTTTTTATGGTTGATGATGTTACAAGAAAATATCTTAATTACCTTAAAGTTGATCCATCTTCTTACAACGCAGTTTATCCAGATATTAACGCAGAATACCAAGAAAAACTTAGCTACGATCTTACAAAAATATCGCCGCAAGTATCTTGTCCTCACACAGTTGACAATGTAAAACCCGTGTCAGAAATCGAGGGTCTTGAAATCCAACAGTGTTTAATCGGAACTTGTACCAACGGACGTATTTCAGATCTTCAGATTGCTGCCAATTTATTAAGAGGGAAAAAAGTCCATCCAGACATCAGGCTTATTGTGTTACCTGCCTCCAAACAAATTTTTGAAGATGCATTACAAAATGGAATTATTGAAACCCTTGTCAAAGCAGGTGGTGTTATTCTTCCTCCGGGATGTGGGCCATGTCTTGGAGCTCATCAAGGTGTACTTGCACCAGGTGAAAGATGTTTAAGCACAGCAAATCGTAATTTTAAGGGAAGAATGGGTTGCAAGGATGCAGAAATTTATCTTGCTAGTCCTGCGACAGTTGCTGCATCAGCAATTCATGGAAAAATAACCGATCCAAGAAGGGAGATGAAAAAATGAAGGTATGGAAGTATGGTGATAACATAAACACAGATATGCTATTTCCTGGAAAATATACCTATACGTGCAGTACCCCAATTGAAATCAAACCTCATTTACTAGAGGATCTTGACCCTTCATTTGCAAATGCTGTAAAAGAGGGGGACATTATTTTGGCTGGTAAAAACTTTGGTTGTGGAAGTTCACGAGAACAGCCAGTTGTTGGTCTAAAAGCCGTTGGAATAAAAGCCGTTGTTGCCGAAAGTTACGCCCGTATTTTTTACAGATCATCTATTAATCAGGGTCTGCTCTTAATTGAGTGTCCCCAAGCGGTAAAAGCATATTCAGATGGCGATAACATTTCACTAGATTTGGAAGGCGGAAAAATTAACATTAGCAGAAAAATTTTTTCTTTCCCAAAGCTTCCTAAAGAAATTTTGGCGATTAGCAAAGCTGGAGGTTTACTAGAATATACAAGAGAAAAATTAAAGAAAAAAAAGTAAAAAAATGGTTAATTTGATTTTTCATAATAAGCATGCTTATTATGTAAATGTTGATCTGTTAATTTATGATATTCCTCTGCATTTTTAATGCACATCTCCTCGTAGTTTTTATCCTGTTTGATAACTGTTCCTGGTACCCCCATTACTAGACTATAAGGCGGAATTTTCTTGTTGGTTGTGACAAGGGAATTTGCTCCTATTATTGAACCTCTTTCAATAATTGCTCCGTTCATGATAGTTGCATGCATTCCAATAATAACATTGTCGTGTATAGTTGCCCCATGCACTATTGCACCGTGTCCAATTGATACGTTTTTTCCGATATTTACTTTGTGTTCAGAATCTGTATGGATAACTACACAATCTTGTACATTAGATCCGTTGTCAATGTTGATTTCATTTTCATCTCCTCTTATAACTGCCTGGGGAAATATCCCGCAATTCTTACCGATTTTTACATTTCCTATAACAACTGCGGAACTTGCCACAAAACTAGTTTTATCAATTTTTGGTACCATTATCATTACCTCAACAATACACATTATTACTTTCAATTTACTACAATTTTTGTGTAATATTAAGAAACAGATAGAAGAAAGGTATTTTAAAAATTTTCATTACGAATTTTAAAAAAGTCCTTATTAGATTCAATTAACTTTCAAATATGTGTCAACTATCAGAATAGAGATAATTTTTTCTAAAAAACCAACTAAAAATTACAAAACCTATGCCTAAAATTAATAGTCGGAATAACAAACCCATCATGCTACCCCACCATCTGCCAATTTTTTACAGTTGAAACTTTATTGATTCTGTAATATAATTAATGTTTATAAAAATTTATGTTTTTTAAAAAATTGCATTTAAATCAGTAAATTAATTTTTTCGGGCCCCAGTTGGGTCTAACCAGGAGCCCTTTTGTACCTCTATGTCGTCAAATTAGGATCACATTTTTCACCTATTCTCCTTTATAGAGGTTACATGTATAGAGTTAAAAGTTATTTATCTACTTATCGATACTGAATCTTAAAATTTTATTATCCACGTATGATTATAAAACCAAGATAAAACGAGTACAAAATTAAAAATAGTAATCCCTCCCAACGCTCTAATACGTATTTTCTTTTGCCCGTAAACATGGTAATAAATAAAAGAATTGGAGCTATTAATGCAATAAAAATATCTAAATTGCTAGTCATGTCAAATTGTAATGGTTTTATTAACGAACTAATACCCAATATCAATAAGACATTAAATACGTTTGAACCTACAATATTACCAATGGCAATATCTGGATTTTTCTTAAATGCAGCCATTGTAGATGTTGCAAGCTCTGGAAGAGACGTACCAAGAGCAACAATAGTCAAAGCAATTAGTGATTGACTAATGCCAATAAATGACGCAATTTCCACTGCCCCGTCAACAACCCATTTAGCACCAATGTTCAATCCGACAAATCCAATAATAATCAAAAGAAATGATTTTAGATAATTGTATTGATTTACTTCAGCCGTTATTGATTCAACATTTTCTTCTCTTTGTTTCTTAGAAATTTTTAATATATAATAAATAAAGATAACAAAAAATAAAAGAAGTATCAAACCATCTATTCTATCAATTTCTGCGATATTATTTTTTAAAAGTAGGTTATCATTAACTAATACTCCGAGTAATAGTGTTGCAAACAAGCAAAAAGGTATTTCTTTCCATACAGTATTTTTTGT
>JAFGPP010000017.1 GCA_016936135.1 Thermoplasmatota archaeon | reverse complement strand
CCTTGTATCTCTACAGATAATCAAATCAAGCTGTACCCCGTATTTAAAATTACCTTTTTTTATTTATCATGATAAAAACACTGAAAACAAAATATTTTAGACCCCTGAACAAGGGAAAAAAATGATTGGAGGCATTCAAAAAAATGTATATATCATCTTATTGGTAAAAAAGGGATTGTAGAATTAAAGGGAGAATCTATAGCCATTTTAGCAATCATATTTGTTAAGGTTTTTTTCTGGAAGCATGCCATTATTTTTTTTTTTAGATATGATATGTGATTGATATAGATAGATTTAAAAGAAATGAGGGATATACACAGTTTAAGACTCAGAGTAAGTTATGGAAAAACGATTATAAATCATGTTTTGGATCGCAACCGGTTTTTTAGTTATTATGATACTTATTTTAGTATCTGGGTTTTTTTCAAGTTCAGAGATGGCTTTTGTGTCAGTAAATAGGGCATTGATTTTGGATAAAGCACGGAAAGGTGATTCAAGAGCTCAAATTCTTGGCACTTTATTAAAAGATTCTGATAGTGTTATAAGTGCAATTGTCATTGGTAATAATCTTGTTAATATTTTCGCTTCTATACTGGCTGGGGCTGTGGCAACCATGATTTTTGGGAGTGTTGGGATAGGGATTGCAACAATTATTATGACCTTGTTGTTACTCATTTTTAGTGAAGTAACACCAAAAGCTCTGGGGATAAAAAATGAACAACTGGCATTGAAAGTTGCCCGGCCGTTACAAACCATCACTAAATTGTTTCATCCTTTCGTAATTCTTTTAAAATTTATTTCTGATGGCATAATAAGGATTCTGGGCGGGAAAGATAGTAGGGAGGAACGGGTGACTGAAGATGAAATCATGGCCATGATGAGATTAGGTGAAGAAGAAGGAACAATTGAAAAAGATGAACGGGAAATGATGAATGAGGTCTTTGAGTTTGATGAAACACATGCCTATGAGGTTTATGTCCCCAAGGAAAATATAGAATTCATCCATGAAAAGGATACAATTGGGGAATTAATTAAAAAATCTATTAAGACTGGCTTTTCCCGATTTCCCGTATACCGGGAAAATCTGGATGATATTGTTGGCATGGCCCATGTAAAAGACACACTTGGAATTGCGGATACTACCTTGCCGGTCAAGACAATTATGAGAAAAGTAATGAAAATTGATCCCCGCATGAAGGTCGATGATGTTTTACGAGAAATGAAACGCCAAAAAACACATCTGGCATTACTTTTAAACAAAAATAGGCAAATACTGGGATTAGTGAGCATGGAGGACTTGGTAGAAGAGATTTTTGGTGAAATTTCAGATGAACATGATGACTAAAAAAAAGATACTGACAACCAAGGATCCAATAATTGGAATTCAGCAACATTATTTCTTTTTGGCTGCTTCATATGTATAATGTAGAAGTGAAAATGACAATATTAAATCTGTATGCAAACAGGGGAAGAGATTAGGAAAAACACCTCTTTTGTTTATCCCCATAAAAATTTTTTTAACATATTTTTATTGTCTATACTACCGGATGAGCAAAAGAACAATAGTATACCTATAAATTTTCTTTAAAGAATCTTACCTAACCTATATAAACAACAAAGTTATCTTTACGACAATGGAGTACGCCATTGAGGTAGAAAATCTCACAAAGACATATGGTGAATTAAACGCTGTAGACAACATATCTTTTAAAGTAAATACAGGAGAGGTTTTTGCCTTCCTAGGACCAAATGGGGCGGGTAAAACTACAACAGTTGAAATTATCGAGACCATACGTAAACCAACATCTGGACACATCAAAGTATTAGGATTTGATTTTAAAGAAAAAAATAAAGAGATTAAGGAAAGAATTGGTGTCCTACCCCAGGAATTTACCTCCTTTCAAAGATTGACCGTACGAGAGACTCTTCTCTATTTTTCCCAGCTGTATAAGAAAAGAAAGGATATCGACTCTATTATAGATCTTTTTAACCTCAAAGATAAGGAGAATGCCCAGTATCATACCCTTTCCGGTGGCCTTAAACAACGGGTAGGTGTCGCCATGGCACTTGTAAATGATCCAGATATTGTCTTTTTAGATGAACCCACAACAGGCCTAGATCCACGTGCACGACGGGATGTATGGAAGGCAATCGCGGGGTTAAAACAGGAAGGGAAAACTGTCTTTCTCACAACCCATTACATGGAAGAAGCTGAATATCTCGCTGACCATATCGCAATAATCCACAAGGGAAAAATAGTTGGGGAAGGAACAGTTGATTGGCTAATTGATAACTATGGAGAACAAAGCATATTATTAATCAAAGGATGTAAAACAAAAGATACAATAGAGGTATTGCAAAATAATGGATATCAAAACATCCAGGCTGTAAATGGTGACGTGGAGATAAAGATTTCCAAAAAAGATGCAGTTATTGATATCTTATTTCATCTCAGAGAAAAAAATATATATTATAGAGAGGTGGATATTAAACACTCGGATTTAGAGGATGTTTTCCTTAATCTTACTGGAGAAAAACTCCAGGAGGTGATGACCTGAATCTAAAAATTATTGAAAGTGATCTATCAGCTAACTTGAAAACCTATCTGAGAAGCAAGGGCACCCTTTTTTGGTCCATTGCCTTCCCAGTTCTCCTTATACT
>JAFGPP010000100.1 GCA_016936135.1 Thermoplasmatota archaeon | reverse complement strand
TCATAACCAACCACGTCCGGCTCGCCGCCGGTTGTTTCCATCTCGTTGAGCGTCCACAGCTTTTCGGGATGCGCTTCCAGCCTGGCCCGTACCGCCGCCCAATCCAGGCCCTCATGGCGGTTCATGTTCTTCTCAAAACGGACTTTCAGAGTTCCGAGCAGTTCTTCGCGTTGTTCTGGGGATAACCCTTTCTTGTTACTATTCTTGGTATCCATAAATCCATCTTAACGCTGTCGAAGACTGTGTTCAAGCGATTGTCTAAGTTGATTTTAAGAACTTCCCCGACCGGTTGCAGAGCCAGGTGCCGGTTGCCGGCTGCCGGTTTTGCAGGATGAATGGTTGGCAAACAAAATCAAAAAGAACCCTTTGAGGAAAAAGGGCTCTGGTACAAAAGCAATGTTAACAAAATGGATTTGTGGGCCTGATAGGATTCGAACCTACGACCAAGCGGTACTGGCTGCTTTCCAAACAGGCTACAATTTTACTTTTATTAGACTGTGATATCAAACCTCGCGGTTTTAGATTTAGCTCCAACTATTTATTACTTTCGATGGCATGGAATGTATCTATATACGTCCTTGTTCCACAAGTTTACGGTAATGCTCGCCAAGCACTGTCAATTTACAAGATTTGCTCTGCATAGCCGCGTGCCACATGTGTGGTGCATTTACTGGAACTACAAGGTTAACGCGGTTATATTTTTGTAATATTGCAAACTTTGCCGTGTTCACTGGGTCCGGACTTGGAATATCCATGTTCTGATTTCCGCGTTCGGGCTCAAATGAGGGGTCGAGATTAAATTCAAATCCTTGTGAAGGGAAGAACTCCGAGATTTTCTGGAGCTCCTGAAGGGAAATCGGTGGTTGAACTTTCCTTAAAGAAACGAAACTCTTTACATTGGTCTTGAAAACAGGTCGTTGATCCCATGGACCGAGTGATTGATCGATGTGTGCATACACGCTACCTGGAGTGACATCTCCAACTAAATTACCTGCTGCTCCATTCATTGCATCAACAAAAAGTGTAGTAAACACTCCAGAACCGTTTTCTTCAATAGCGTATTGTTCTGCTGTTGATGCAGTAAGAATCGTAGTGCCTTCTTTTAGTTCAGCAATTGTTGGAGCAGAAGGATTTGTCCCCATATACCCAGAATGACAACTATCTAACATAATGATTCTGTTTCTGGCTAAAGATTTATTTGCAAACGTGAGGACGTCAATTAGCGGAATACCATCATCACCTGTATTAGAATCACTAGCAATAAGGTAACCTCCGGTCATCTCAATGGAACCATGTCCAGAAAAATAAAATAGAGCAGTTTCACACTCTCCTAAAAAAAGTTGTTGAATCTGCTCTCGTAGGTCCGCCCGCGAGACAAAGTCAGTTGGTCCAGTACCAGATAGAAGTTTAACTCCAAAATTCACGGTACCATCGCTGTTTCTCTCTAAAACACTCTGAACAGCATATGCGTCATCAACGCAGCCGTATAAGGGTTTGATATGTTGATAATAGTTAATGCCAACTACAAGAGCTTTTCGCATGGTTTATTGTCTCCTTACATAGATTAGCCACTTCAGATTAAGCTACATCCATTTGTAGACTTTAATCGATGACAATGCTAATGCAGGATTTGTATAAATTTTTCTGTATATGAAGACAAGAGAAAATCTTATCGATTTCCATTAATTAATAATTTTAGATTTTCCCAAGTCCAATTATAAATTTTGTCTGTATCTTTAGCTGATTTTGGTTTTTTATATGTTTTGTCAGCTCGTCCCTTTAACAAAAAGTACTTAATTCCTTCATCTTGGGCTATTGAAAGTTCTGCGCTTACACCTGAAGCGGACCCAGTATACTCTCCACAAATAACGCAAACAACATCAACTTTTCGGATTTTTTTTCGCACCTTTTCTTTCCAATCTCCTTCTAATGGTTCCTTTACGGACCAATCAAAAATTGAAAACGGCGAGTCATTGTTTTTTGCTTGTCCGACTAACAGATTTTTCAAATCCTCATCATGGTCAGCATCAAAGCTAATAAACACACGAACCTTATCCATATTTTTCCTCCCAATTTAAATTGTTGAAGATTTTTAGACTTTCCAATTATCAAAAAGAAAAAAGGGAATATTTTCCCTACTACCAATAACATTTACATAATCAGTATAGCATAACTATCAATTACGAATTTTGATTGTTTTCGATCTCAACAAAGTAATCAGCAATTGCTTTTACTTGATTGAGAGCTAAATTACCCCATCCTAGGTGTTCAAGAATCTTAAAAACATTGAGCAGTTCTTCTTCTTCTGAATTTTCTAAATCCCCAACTAGTTCACCTAATTTAGTGCCACGAAAAAAATAGGATATTGGCTTTCCGAGAGACAGAGCTAAATTTGCCAGCATCAATACACCAATTTCTGATTTCCCGTTTTCGAAATCAGAAATTGTTGCTCGCCTTACTGAAATGCTATTAGCGAGATCCTTTTGAGATAAATTCTTTTCTAGGCGTGCTTTACGAATCTGTTTTCCAATACTGATAGTAAAAATATTCGGAGCGGGGAGATTATTTTTCTTAAGCTCAACTAATCCTTGAATATCTTCTGGTAATTCCATAAATATATCCTTTTTACACTTGACAAAATGTCCTTATTAGCGTACACTAAATTACGTATACACGGACAGTTTGTTTTATTTAGCTTCTTTTTAATGGTACACACTATTCACTTATTTAGCAACACGTAGAAAAATTCAGAGGCTTTATAAAAAACAATCAATAAGATATAATTTTCAAGGAAAATTATGAATAAACAAAAACCGTTATTTGATTACATTGAAAACAATATAGGCAGAAAAAGCCCTGATGGCATTTCTACTAACAAATTAGTATTTAGCTCTATGATTGGTGCAAATAGTGATATGTTTCCCGAAGTGTTATCGTTATACGTTGAAGAAAATGCACTAATTACAGATGTTACTTATGGAAATGGTGTGTTTTGGCGTGAAGTAAATAAAAAAAACTTCAAAGTAATTTCCTCCGATGTAAACCCAAAGAAGAAATCTAAAGATACAAAGCACATTGTAGCAAATAGTATAAATTTACCTTATCGAAGCGATACATTCGATGCTTTAGTATTTGATCCTCCTTACATGCATACACCGGGAGGATCAGCGCATAATGGTCATCAGCAATATGAGCAATACTATGGGAATAACAAAGCCAATTCCTTATCAGGATATAAATATCATGAAGCTGTATTAGCTTTATATTATTTTAGTGCAAAAGAAGCATTTCGAGTATTAAAAAATGGTGGTATTTATATTGTTAAATGTCAGGATGAAGTTTGTTCAAATAAACAAAGACTAACACACGTTGAAATTATTAATGAATTGGTTACGTATGGTTTTTTAGTTGAAGATCTTTTTGTATTAATGCGCAGAAACAAGCCTGGAGTTAGCAGGATGAAAAAGCAATTTCATGCAAGAAAAAACCATTCGTACTTCTTGGTATTTCGTAAGAAATAGAATCAAGTTAAATCAAAAAAACATTTTCCGTATTCATTTACGTTCAAACCAGGAAACGAAGGGACTTCTAAGAGTCTTTGAGGTGGATCAAGATAATAAAAAGCGTCAATTTTTGAAACATATTGTTGATAAATTCTCCATTGGTTAGGTACACAAATTTCGATCACCTTTCTAGTTTCATGATCTAATTTTGTTTCTGCCAAACCAAAAAAAAGACCTTTAAATTTACCCTTATATACTTCATCAAGTATTCTTTGATGTACCCAAACCTCAGATGCTCTTTCCCTAGTTGAGGTTTTTAAAGCAATACTATAATTTTCTTCATGCGGATTACGTATAAAATTTAAATCAACTGTAAGGTTTATTTTTTCACCAGTATTTCCCAAGGGAATTTTAATTTGCTTAGAAGGTAAAGTGTGGAAAAAACAGGAGAGTAAAAACGAAGTTACATGTTCAAAATAGCTTCCTGGTGTCTTTTGATCTTTTCCAGATTTTAACATATCAATAAAAGCCGCATAACTAACCACTAATGTATATGTGGCTTGTGTAATTTCATGAGGTGTCAAAGGATGTGGAAATTTATTTGCGTCTAGTGAATTGAATAATTTATTAACAATTCCCAAATCTTTAAATAATTCTTGATTAATTGCTCTAGAGTAGGGTTCACCATTTTTATAAAAAGAAAAATATTCTTTTCCCGGAACCATAGAAATCAATTCAACTCTTTCGCAAAAATCATTTAAATATTGAAAACATAAGTTTGTTA
>JAFGPP010000099.1 GCA_016936135.1 Thermoplasmatota archaeon | reverse complement strand
TGTGTTGAGATGTGGTTACGGACAATTCTGTGGAATGTGCTAATTTATCCAAGGTGAAAATAATGACACAAAGCACAAAAATCGATATAGTCATTAATTATTTTTTCAATTTTTGAAATTTTATAGGTCTATATACAAGAAAACATTATTATATTATAAAAATAAATGAATATATTGGTATACAATAGATAATTAACGAATTAAAAAATCCTGAGGGATATATGCTATTCAAAAATAAATTCCTAGTGCATATGCTCTTAATCCTATTACTACTAGGTTCAGCACTGATTATTCCTGTTTCATCAGATGAAGATATCACTTGGTGGAATGAAAATTGGTCTCACCGTCAAGAAATTGGTATACCCATCCCAACAGATAATCAAGATGCGATATTTCAACCGATAGATAAACAAGTTGAATTCCAAAATCCTTGCTGGGCAAAAGATGAAAGTGAGCATTCAATTAGAATATGCTGTTGGGACGGTTTATCTTGGCACGAGCTAGAATCGCAAATATACCAGCTTAACTATTCTGATACAACACATTTAACAAGTTGTAGTATTATTTTTTTACTTCCAGATTTTGCAAATGGAAAAGAACGATATTTTGTTTATTACGACAATAAAGAAACCCCATCTCCGACGTATCCGGATCATCTTACCATAAAAGATGCATACTATTATTATGAACCAATATCTGGTATTTCGGTCGAGGGAGATTATTACAAATTACTGCAAGATAATATTTTGGTATATGCTATTGGTCAGAAAGGACATGTAATGAATCGAAGATTAAGCCAGGGCATAATAAAAATGAAACCGGGTTGCGAAGCATTTGATATAATCAATTCTGAACTTTTGGCATCCTTTGCGTTTTCCTATCATGAAGGTAAGGAGGATAGTGATGAAATCTCCTCTGATCAAAAGCTGATATCAAAGGAGGTCCTAGTAGACGGAAATCTGATGATACAATTCGGAATAACAAGCGAATCATCAAATCAACATCTTCGTACAACCAATATTTATAGATATTATTACTCACCAACCGAAGGAAAAAAAAGAATTAGTGTTGATGTTACCCACGAGGTTTTAGAAGACTGTCTTGTAAAAGGAATAGTTAATGTTGATGGTAGATTCGGAACACTCATTTCCTTTAACTCAAAAAGTATCGCAATTAAAAAAATGGTATTCGGTTCAATTTTTCCCTATTTGCACATATATGGAAAAAATAATCGAGTTAATGAATACAAAATGCAGTTGGATCCTCAAAGTGATGAAAGAGAGTGGATAATATCCTATAAAGATAATTGTGATCTTGGAGATGAAGCATGGATTTCATACGGCGAGGGAGAAAATGGCAAATCTCATGGAATTATTTTTTCTTCCAATGAAGTTATCAAGCAAGGTAAAAACGAGAGAGATGGAATCGAAATAAAAGTTGCCGAAAGAGAATATCTAAAAATAGTAGGTACAGAAGTAGATTATGCTTCAATTGCGTTTGGAAGGAATGCTTATGAACCTGGCGAAGGACACGACTTGGAAATTCCTAAGAGCCTTATAATCCAGTTTACTGCAGAATTTTTTACAATTGAGAAGGGTTCATATCAAGATGTTGCAAATGAGGGTAAAATTTTCAGGGAACTCCTAAAACATCGTCAGCATTTGGAAGAAGATGTTTTCAGTGAAAAACAATACATCCACACTTTGACGGTGATTACGCACATAACTGGTAGAATTGCGTCTTATCCAATTCTGGTTAATCAATTTGGCCTTGACCTACCCGTCATATGGGCGGATTTATATCAAAATCAGACTCTAATAGCTTCTAATATGGCAACAAAACCCTTTGTGGGATTTCAGGTTATCAAATTTCCAAAACTAGCACCAGGTGAATACATTGTTAAAATATATCGTAGAATGAAAAATTTTCAAAAATATATTGGATTTGGTACTGTTATAATTGACCGCGACAGTTCGCTACATATTTATTGTACTTGGCAGCGTAACATAGAAATTACGGTAAAAGATCAAAATGATCGGCTCATAAAAGATGTTAAATTTACGATTTTTAAAGACGGCGTAATAATCCAGCAAAATCAAACCTCCGGCAATGAACCTCTTATCCTTGATGTTCCATTTGGTTTGTTTGATTCATATACATTGCGCGGTGGGACAGGAACTTGGGTTGAAATATTAAACGCTCCTTTCAATCTCTCAAAACCATATCTTGCAAAAGGTTTGTATAAAGGTTTCAATATCTACCAGGAAAAACTCTCGGCTTTTAAGAATACCATTGATATTAACTATGATTTGTATGATTTACGAGTAGATATTAAAGATAATCTTGGTCTTTACCCTGGCGTATCTGTTCACCCAATATTGACAAGTACTGATATGGAACAGTTAACTGAAATTTTACCAGATGAAACAATCGGACAAGGCAAATACATGTTTTATAACTTGCCCGCCTCTAAGTATGATATTCAGATATCTTATGGAGGATTTTTAGATAAAACAACTATCCAAATTCCAAAGGATGGAAATGCTATTACAATGGACTTTTCTGCAAATTATAAACTTATGCCAATAATATTGAATTCTTGGGGAGAAACAATCGATAGCAATCTACTTAAAATAAAAATATTTAGAGCAGGCCATCAAATTAAATCTATGGTCATCGGAGAAGAGGTTTCACTACCACCTGGATATTATACTATTAATGTATACTCTAGCCAAGACTTAATAGGGTCAAAAAACGTCGATCTAACAAATGATAGAATGATTAATGTAGTAACAACAATAGATTCTCCATTACCTTTGATCTCTACTGGAATAATAATTATCTTTCTTTTGGAAATGATTATTTTGCTAGTTGCAAAAAAAATCTCCTTGAATTCGTTTTTGAAACTTGCAGCCATGGCACTAATTGTTGCATCTCTTTTCCATCCGTGGTGGAGTCTTTATGCTGCAACCGATGATTTGTCCACCATTAAGACAAGTACTATGTTTATTCTACCTCGAACTATTATTGAAACAATTACCCAAAATAAAGAAATTTCATTTGATATCGCAACCATTCCTGAAATTTTTACTAATTTCCTAGGTTGGCTTATATTGATAGTAATCTCCGGGGTTGTATTGATTGGTGTAAGCTTTATATTAAATATTTTGCTTAGAAGGCGATTTTCGTTGATTCTTGTGATCGCCAGCATTCTTTTTATTACACTTGTCTCCGTAGCTTTTTTATATGGTATGACATTTTTATGCGAACTAAGCTTGGGGAGTTTACAGGGTGAAGGTGTACTTGATGTTACCCTTCCAAACGGTCAAACTTCTTTTATGATGGGTCATTGGGGACTTGATTTAGGTTTTTATCTTTGTGCAATTTCTACAGCGATTTTAATTGTTGCTGGAATTCTTGATTTCTTAAGAAAAAAACAAATAATAGAATTTCCAAAGTAATAATTATTTTTTACTTGCAAGTTTTTTCAACCGATTAATTCCATCAATTTCCATAATTATATTAAACACCGGTGGAGGAACAAGCGATTTCCATTCGAGATCATTGATAATTCTTCTTCGGATTTCCGAACCTGAATATTTTTCTCTAGCATAGTTTGTTGTTTCTTTAACAGGAATATTTTTTTGATTAAACAGATGTTTAGTTAACTGGCTATTTGATATTACTTCGTCAAAATCAGATGTAATGGAAAGTACGTGATCCACCCATTTAGGGTAGTTGTGAATATCCGGAATACTAATAATTTCAAAATTCTTGATACCATGATATTTTAAAGATTCTTCAATCATTTTTTTTCGTTCCGCCTCGTTAAAAGGATTTTCCAAACTGTTACTGTATTGAGATGAACCTAGCCCGATTAAAATGGTATCTACTTTATCACAATAGGTTTTAATAACAAATAGATGCCCATTATGAAAAGGCTGAAAACGTCCAACAAATAATGTTTTCATAAAATCAATTAATGACTTTTATTATAATCATCTTTTGTTTTAATGTTCATGTTTGGAAATGTCATTTTCTTCTCGGATTCAAGCTCAATTTTACCTGTAATTTTTGGTGGTTTCATTTGCTGAAGTTTTCTTAGGAGTTCTTCTTTCCCCGGACCAACTAATGCGTTTTCGATAACTTCAGATAAAGTTTCTACAGGAACTACCTTAACTTTTTCTGAAAATTTATCCTCGATTAAAACATCATTAAGATTGGCTTTTGGTACAAGAACCGTTTTAATTCCTGCTTCGGCTGCCGATTCCACTTTCGCAGTTACTCCTCCAACTGGTAGAACAGTACCCCGAATGCTAAGGGAGCCGGTCATTGCGACATCTTGTCTTACCGGAACACCTTCCATTGCTGAAATTACTGCGGTAATTACAGAAATGCTTGCTGAGTCTCCTTCCAGACCTTCATATGTTCCAATAAACTGGATATGAATATCGTGTCTAGAAATGTCTCTTCCCATGTATTTTTTTATTATGGCAGAGATATTAAGAACCGATTCTTTAGCAATATCTCCTAATTTACCCGTTGCTATTACTCGCCCTTCTGATTGAGAACCTGCAGGTGTTACTTCAGCTACAATAGGAAGCACCAATCCAGAAAATTCACTCATTGACGGATCTGCGGAGTGTACAGCTAAACCGTTGACAACACCAATCTCCTCACCAATTATTCTAAAGGAACGGTATTCTTTTCTTTGTTCTATAGAACGATCAACTACTTGTTGTTCAAGTGATTTTGCTATCTTTTTTGCTGTTAGGACATGTTCCTTTGTTACGACCTTAAGTCCTTTTTCAAAAGCAATGTCTCCTGCCGCTCTAATAAGCCCGCCTAGTTCTCTCAAGCGTAGAGATAGTCTACCTTTTCTACCTGCCCTTCTCTGCGCTTCATGAATAATTTCTCCGACCGCTTCTTTGTCGAAATGAGGAATTTTTCCGTCCTTTTCTACCTCTTGAGCAACAAATCTGATTAGTTTTTCTCTATTTTCCTGGCTGTCATCCATATTGCTGTTAAGATAAACCTCGTAACCATAACCCCTAATTCTTGATCGAAGTGCCGGGTGCATTCCTTTAAGTGCGTCGAGATTTCCGGCTGATACTAAAATGAAGTCACAGGGTACCGGCTCTGTTTTAACCATGGCACCAAAGCTTCTATCCGACTGCCCTGTGATTTGGAACTTTTTATCCTGTAACGCGGTGAGTAGATGCTGTTGAGAAGGTAAGTTTAAGGTGTTAATTTCATCGATATATAGCACTCCCTTGTGCGCACGATGAATTGCCCCTGCCTCAACTAGTTGGTGAGGTGGAGTTTCTAAACCAGCAGATTGAAACGGATCGTGCCTGACATCTCCAAGTAAGGCACCTGAATGTGCGGCCGTTGCATCAATAAAAGGTGGAGCATCTTCCTTATCGTGTGCAACTAATATTTTTGGCACTTGCTGTAGCTCCTGTCGCTGTGATAATGCACCTCTTGAAAATATCAAAAAAATCATGACGGCAGCAATTACTCCAAAAATTGCATACTCAAAGCGAGCGTCTCCAGTACCTGTGATCATTGGATAAATAGCTGCAAAAATAGACAAGGCAATAATCATAAAAACTATTGTTACAATCATGCTGCTTTGCTGTTCTTTTTTCCGTTTTGCTTCCGCTCTTTGTGCCCTGACGATTTCTTTTGCCTTGCCGCCAGGAACTACTCTTATATGAGGAGTATTTGAGTCTTCGCTATTTGGATAAGCAATAATATCTTCTAGCTCTTCTTTTGGAAGAAAAGCAGTCATTGCCCTTGCCACCATTGATTTTCCAGTTCCTGGATCTCCGATAAGCATAACGTGACGCTTTTGTTCGGCAGCTTTTCGAACTATTTGAACGGATTTGTCCTGTCCGATAACCTGATCGAGGAGAAGTTCTGGAACTTTTAGATCCTGGGTGGTTACAAACTTTTGTAACTTTATCCACTCATCAATAGGAATCATTTCCTTTTTTGTCTTCGGATTGGATATCTCTTTATCAATTTGCTTTTCATCCGCCACTCTACCAACACCTTAAAAACTAATTTCTATAGGACAATAACAGTATTTAAATATTTTATCAAGCGTATTGGGGGCACCTATTTCAATTTTTCTCAAATGTTAAAATATATCAATTTTATTTAAAAAAAATTGAACATTGTTAGATACCAAATAAGCAAAAATACTATACCGCAAACCATAAACAAAATCCATAGTATGTAGGCAATTTTAATCCTGTATAACCACCTAGCTTTTTTCTCAGGCGTGTCAAAAAATCTTCCAAGTATTGGGTCTTCTTCCAAGTTATTCATATTAGGCCTTCTTTGCTTCCATAATGGCTTTGATTCTTTTCCTTCTGAAGAAATCTTCTCGTTCTCTTTCTTCTAACTGCATTTCTATGTATCTTCTTGTTGCATGAAGTCGGGGAATGAGAGTATTTTCAAGTACGTTTACCCGCCTTTTAGTTTTTTCAATTTCTAGTGCAAGAGATTGAATTCCACCTTCAAGATCTGCAAGTTTTATCAACTTTTTAACAAGAGCAGAAAATTTAACTTGCGAATCATCCAAAGCCGAACAAGTTTCAAAAAATCCATATGTGTGATTTAGTTTGTCATGAAGGCTATCAGTTTGCATTTTTGGGATTTTAACTCCCATTATGTTATCGGTTTCAAAGGTTACTTCCCCGATGTCTTTACTAAGTTTTGATATATTTTCAACTTTGTTTTCACCTAAAATCATCTGTGCTTGTATCAATGATGTAAAAGCATCCCTAAAATCATAGTCCGAATCACTGGATAATTGATTTCTTGTATCAATTACCGTAAAAAAGCGCTCAACCAAAGCATCACGTTTCTCTTCAAGCAATTTGTGACCTTTCTCTGCTAACTGAAGTTTTTTACGAATATCAAGTAACTCCATTCTTGTGGGGTTTACCCCCTCTATTACCTGTTCGGACATATTTCTCTACTTTCTAAGTCTTCTTTGGTAAATATTGTTTTATGAACTTTTCATCTATCTTTTTTAACTCTGACTGAGGTAGAATCGAAAATAGTTCCCAACCAATAGTTAAGGTCTGCTCAATGCTTCTATCCTCATGACTATCCTGTGAAACAAATCTTTTTTCAAACTCATCTGCAAATTTCAGATAACTTTTATCTCTGTCTGATAAAGCATCTTCACCAACAATTGCTACTAGATCGCGTAGATCACAACCTTCCGAGTAACTTGCATACAACTGGTTGGAAACACCAGCATGATCGGCGCGAGTTCTTCCCTCACCTATTCCTCTATCCATTAATCTGGAAAGGCATGGAAGAACGGCAATTGGTGGATAGATATCCTTTTTATGCAAACCACGTTCAAGAACGATCTGTCCTTCGGTAATATATCCGGTTAAATCGGGGATTGGGTGTGTAATGTCATCATCCGGCATTGTTAACATTGGAATCTGAGTTATTGAACCCTTTTTTCCTTTGATACGACCTGCTCGCTCATATATTGTTGCTAAATCTGTATACATGTAACCTGGGTATCCACGTCTACCGGGTACCTCCTCTCTGGCGGCGGCAATTTCTCGGAGTGCTTCCGCATAATTGGTTAAATCTGTAAGAATCACAAGGACATGCATGTTTAGATCAAAAGCAAGATATTCTGCGCATGTTAATGCCATTCTGGGAAGGATAATTCTTTCAATTGTAGGATCATCTGCAAGATTTAGAAACATAACAGTTCTATCAAGCGCACCAGTATTTTCAAAATCCCTGATAAACAAATTTGCTTCTTCTGAAGTAATTCCCATTGCACAGAATACAACTGCAAATTTTTCCTCTTTTCCAAGCACCTTGGCCTGACGGGCAATTTGTGCAGCTAATTCATTGTGAGGTAATCCTGAACCAGAAAAAATCGGGAGTTTTTGTCCACGTACCAAGGTATTTAATCCATCAATTGTGGAAATACCGGTTTGAATAAATTCACGGGGATATTCTCTAGAATAGGGATTTATTGGATTTCCATTGATATCCCTACGCTCTTCAGGAATTATTTGAGGCGCATCATCTATTGGATTACTCGTTCCATCAAATACTCTTCCAAGAATATCTTTTGAAACTCCAAGTTTCATTGTCTCTCCGATAAATCTAACAGAAGTCTTGTGAGTGTCTAGACCTCTAGTACCCTCAAAGACCTGGACAACAGCTTTATCTGTAAAAGTTTCAAGCACTTGTCCTGTCCGGATCTCACCTGTTGAGGTTTTAATCTTTACAACTTCGTTGTAAGCTACATCTTTAACTCCCTCAACAATAATTAATGGACCTGCAACTTCTGATACTGTGGTGTATTCAATATCTTTGTTGTACATGATTATTTCCCTCCCTTGATAAGTGCGTCAAGTTCCTTTTCAAATCCTTTTTCGATTTCTTTGAATCTTTCTTCAAATTCCTTGTTTGATACTGTCTTCATGCGGGCAATATCCTCTCTAGATTTCAATGAAATGATATCATCGATATGAACATTTTTTTCTACTGATTGCAAGATTTTATCAAAAAACTTCAGCATAATTCTTAACATTTCATACTGTTTTTTTTCTGAACAATAGGTATCAACTTCATGAAAAGCGCTTTGTTGCAGAAAATCCTCTCTTATCATTCTTGCTGCCTCCAGTATTGCTCTTTCTTTTGGAGGTAAAGCATCTGGACCTACAAGTTTTATAATTTCCTGCAGTTCCGATTCTTTTTGTAAAAGTGCCATTGCCTTGTTCCTAAGTTTCAGCCAATCTTTTCCAATTTGGTTTTTCCACCAATCAGATATTTCCGCCAGATGCAATGAATATGATTTTAACCAGTTTACTGAGGGAAAATGACGCTTATCAGCAAGATCTGCATCTAGTGCCCAAAATACCTTGACAATTCTTAATGTGTTTTGAGCAACAGGCTCTGAAAAATCACCTCCGGGGGGAGAAACCGCTCCAATTACAGAAACAGATCCTTCTTTATCTTTTGAGCCTAGTACTTTAACTCTTCCCGCCCTTTCGTAAAACTCTGCAAGTCTAGATGCTAGATATGCAGGATATCCTTCCTCCCCAGGCATTTCTTCAAGTCTTCCTGAAATTTCTCTCATGGCTTCGGCTAGTCGAGAAGTACTGTCTGCCATTAAAGCCACATCGTAGCCCATGTCGCGATAATACTCCGCAATTGTAATTCCTGTATATACACTTGCGTCACGTGCGGCAACAGGCATATTAGAGGTATTTGCAATTAATACCGTTCTGTTCATCAAAGGCTCTCCTGTCAAGGGGTCTTCAAGCTCAGGAAATTCCCTTAAAACATCGGTCATTTCGTTTCCACGTTCACCACAACCGACATAAACTACAACCTTTGCATCGCTCCACTTTGCAACCTGGTGAAGGGCAACGGTTTTTCCCGTTCCAAAACCTCCGGGAATTGCAGCAGTGCCTCCTTTGGCAACTGGAAAGAAAGTATCTAGAACCCGCTGACCCGTTATTAACGGAAGTGAAGGATCGTATTTTTTAGCAACAGGGCGTGGTTTTCTTACCGGCCACTTTTGCATCATCTGAAGTTTTGCATCCCCTTTGTCAGTGGTAACAACTGCAATTGTATCTTCAACGGTGTAATCACCTTCGGAATTTATCCTTTTAATTTTTCCTGAGATGTCCGGGGGAACAATTATTTTATGGTTAATTATTGAAGTTTCTTGTACTTCACCAATGACATCACATCCGGTTACTGTATCCCCAATTTTTGAAACAGGTCTGAAATGCCATTTCTTTTTTCTGTCAAGAGCTGCTGCTTCAACTCCCCTTGATATAAAGTCACCAGTTTGTTTATAAATTGCAGGGAGAGGTCTTTGAATTCCATCATAAATATTGGTTAGCAACCCTGGACCAAGCTCTACTGAAAGAGGCATACCTGTTGAAATGACTTTTTCTCCAGGTTTTAATCCGCTAGTATCTTCGTAAACTTGAATTGTAGCAATATCTGCATTTAATCTGATGATTTCACCAATAAGGTTTTTATCCCCTACACGTACGACATCGTACATCTTTGCACCGCGCATTTTATCTGCTTCGATAACCGGGCCGGAGATTCTGATAATTTTTCCCTGTTGAGCTTTTTCAGTCATCAATTTTGCCTCCTAAATCTAATCTATTTTTTAACCTCAATTCCAACTGCTTTTTTAATCAGGTGATTTACATAATCAACATGATTTGGTTTGCGACCGTATTTATCGGGAATTTCTACAATAATTGGAAGAGAATTAAGAATTCTAAATTCTTTAAGTTCTTTTTCTAATTCTTCAGCAATTTTTTCTGTTATAAAAAGGATTCCAATATCTTTATTCTGGGTAATTTCATGCCAAAGTTCAAGTAAATTATTTTTGGGGATAAAGGCTGTCTTTATACCAGAAAGTTGGAGACCGATTGCCGTGTCTTCGTCGCAAAATGCAGCTAATTTCATGATGCGGTCTCCAATACAAACCATTTTTTCATAATGTCGCTTGAAAGATGTTCACTGATACCTTTTGAAATAATTTTAAGATTCCTGATTTCAAATTCCTTTGATATTATGAACCTTAATGTAGGACCAATCGTTCCGTAATTTTTAAGGGATAAATTTTTTACATGTGACAAAAATTGTGCATCTAGGGCATTTTCTAGAACCTGTACAGTTCCTTCCTTTGTAAAACGCTCAACCGAATCCTTTAGAGAATCAAAATACGATGTACCCTCAAGAGTTGAGATTACCTCGGGAACTTCCTCTGCATCTACAATTTCATTGAATTTCCAGGAGGCAATTTCAAGACCCTCCCCCATAAAAAGGAAAGAATAATCTTCTTTATTATAACCTATTTTTTTAGCTCGCAAAACATTTTTGATATTATAATGATCTACGAGGGTTTTAACAAATTGATTTTTAGCCTGATTACATTTGTAAGGAACTTTTATTTTTTTGAATCTTTCAATAAAATATCTGTCAAATACTTGATCTATCTTTAAAGGACTTATTTCTTTTTCAGAAAACAATTTGACAATATAATCTGGAAATTCTTTAATTGTTAATGGAATTTCTTCAATAGAAGAATTAATTAAATTTTCAATTAAGGTTTTATATTTTGGAAGAACAGTTTCTTTTGAAATATTTTCGACTGTAGTCTGATTAAAAATCTTTTGTTTTAGTACCAATTTCAAGATTTGTATGTCATTTTTTTCAATAAATAAATCAAAAAAATCATTCATTTTTTTTGAACTGTCCTTTTTCATCATCTCAATTGTTTGGATATAACTTTTATCAAGAGATTGTTGGATTTCCTTGGTTGTTTCTCCTTGGATATTATAATCCTTATTTGTGTTTATGGTTTCTTTGAAATCCTCAAGAGTTTTACTTTCCATTGGTTTTTGAAGTTCTCGTTCCCTTAAAAAAGGATTTCCAATTGCTTCATATTTTGCATTAGGATAAACAAATTTTAAATAAGCAAAAAAGGGACGTGCAATCACTGCTATGGCACCAGCTATTAAAGCGATTACAAGTACCCAGAAAGGGTAATTATGTGGGTCAAGTAGGACATCAAACAATATATCGACTCCACAACTTATGAGAAAAGCAGCTTTCCCACTTTAACTCTAATTTTATTTTTTTCCCTTGCTATGATCCCTTCAAATGTGTAATCAAGTGTCACCTGACCATCTTCAGATTGCATTATTATTCCACCGATTGCTTCAATTTCTCCATACACAGGAATATCTAATTTTTTTGCAATTGATCTATCCTCTTCTTTTGAAATCAGGACTCTACATTGTTTTCCTAACCTTTTCTGCCCTTTTTGCATATACTTTGCAAAAGTCGAGATATATCGATCTTTATCCAAAGACGAAAGTTTCTCTGTTGCCTTCTTAAAACATTCCTCGATGGCGGTTTCCTTTGCATTCATGCTAGCTCTTTTTGAATCCTGATTTGCTTTTGACAGAAGTATTTTGCAGAGATTTTCACTTTGTTTCTTACCGTTTGAAATGATTACTGTAGCCTCCTTTTCAGCTTCATTTTTTGCTAGTTCCAAAATCTCGGAAGCTTGTTTTTCTGCTGATTTTATAATTTCATCTTCTTGCTTTTTTGCATCTGCTTTAATGCGTTGGATTATTTTTTCTGCTGACATATTTGCTTATCCTATGCGCCGCCGAGAAGTCCCAATCCCGTCATGAGAAGTATTCCGACCAAAAGTCCGAAAATTGCAATTGTTTCAGGCATTACTGTAAAAATAATTCCTCTGGCCGCAACATCTGGATTTCTTCCAACAGCGCTAATAGATGATGATGCAACCATTCCTTGGTTTATTGCAGATGTCCCTGTTAGTCCAACTGCCAGACCGATCCATACAGCACCCATTCCTGCGAGTGCTCCTTCAGGACCAGAAAGTAATTTTTCACCGCCAAGTAATCCTGCTCCCATCATCAATAAAATTGCTGTTAGTAAGCCGTAGACCGATTGTGTCATAGGAAGCACCTGCAACACAAGTAGCTTACCAAAAAGGTTTGGTTTTTCCGCCGTAACTGCAACTGCCGATGATCCGGCAAGAGCTAGACCTATAGCTGAGGAAATACCTGCAATTCCAATTGCCAGTGCACATCCCAAAATCACCATGGTTTTGTTACCGGCACTTTCTTCACTTTCTTGGGCACTTGCAATCCCTGACACAAAAATAAAAATTGTGGCGAGAACCAGTGCCATAATTGCTGCTTTTCTCTTTATCATGGATTTTTCTCCTTTTAATTTTTATTATCTTCTAGTTTTGTGTATCTTCTTCTTATTTTAAAAGGGGTGAATTGATGTCCTCCACCCTCATAAAATCTGTTAAAAAACTCAACATATTGAAGCCTTAATGAGTGAACCGCTGCACCCAATGCTTGCAGTCCAAGATTAATTGTGTGCATAAATACTAACAATATTACTAAAATTACAACTCCAACAACTGGAATCATATCGCCCAGAAGTTGGGAAACTACGTTGAATGCCAAAGCCATACCTGCAGTTGCAAGTCCCAGTGCTAACAGACGAGCATAGGATAACCAGTCTCCAACATACCCGGTTATGCCAAAAAAACCGATTGGTCCAGAACTTACAAACAAAAGAATAATGCCGACCACAACTAATGCTCCACCAAGATAAAACATTGCCTCAGTAACTTGCCAACCAAGGATAAAATTGCCAATAAGTATCCCACCTCCGATTTGTAATGGAATAAAACAAAATTTCTCGGTTAGCATTGATCTGTATTCTTTTCTTTTGTAAGCTTGATAAATTCCTAAAATTATTCCAAGATTTAAATGAGCAAGCCCAAGTATCAATGCCATGACCAGAATTGCCAAGGGATTTGATAGAGGTTCTACAGGAAAAGTAATTCCTAATAATGTAAAAGGCGGATATAATTGCTGGTTGAAAAATCTAGGGATTAAGTCTCCAAAAAAACTGTTTGTTAAAAAACCCATTATTGTTGTTACGACACCCATCCATATTGCCATGAAAGACAAAGTTCGTATCATGTAACTGTACTTTCCCAGTTTAAAATAACCTATCAAGGAAAGCACAAGCAAAGCTATTCCATATCCTGCATCACCAAGCATTACACCAAAAAACAAAACAAAGAATACGCCCATTATTGCAGTTGGGTTAATTTCGTTATATTTTGGAGTGGCAAACATTTCTAGAAGGTGTTTAAAACCTATTGCCCATTTTGGAGTATCAAAGTATGTGGGCGGATTGTCGGGATTTATTGAAGGAACGGATATTTCAAAAATTACATTGTCATCAGTGATCTTTGTAAGACTGGATTGGAGGTTTTTAACGTCTCTATCTAATATCCATCCCTTTATTACATAAGTCGAATTACTTTTTAGGAAATTTTTAGATATTTCTTTTCTAGCGCGTTCCAGTTGGATTTGTTCTCTTAGTGCACGTAATTGCGAAAGGTTGGTTTCTGTAGATTTCTGTAATAAGGATAAAAGATTTTTTTGTTCTTTTGCTAAATCGTTTCGCTTGTTTTTTAGAGTTTTTACTAACTCGCTGCTTTTTCCAATTAAACCTTTAAAATCAAATTCTATTAATCTTTCCCTGCATATTTTCTCGATTTTTTCCTTTTGTGATATGTGAGAAATAATTACAATTGCCCATTTCGTTTTTTTACCAGTACCAAACTGTTTTGAAAATAATTCTGCTTCTTCAATTTCCTTAATAGAATTACTTAGTTCTTCTAGATTATCAGCCATTCCAATCTTTGTAAAAAGATACTGGGATTCACCAATTTCCGATAAATCAATATCAAAATCTACGAAATAGGTAAGGTTGTTTTCTGTTTGCTGGATATTTTTGATTTCATCTTTTAATTTTGACAATTGTTCGTCAAAATCAATAATTTTTTTCTCTATTTCGCCAAGGATTCCTTCGGCAACGGAATACAGTTCATCTAATGATAAATCTTCAACACTTTTAATCTGTGGAATTTGTGGTTTCAAAAGAGCTTTTATACCACCCTGATTTGGGGTAAGTTTTTGTAAAATATCAATAAGTCTTGATAATCTTAATTCGTAACTGTTGCATGTTGCAGTTTCGGGATGAACTGTGGCTTTTTCAAAACCTTGGTTCTTTTCATTTTCCTCAGTAATTATATTTTCAATTTGCACAAGCCCCGTTTGATGAAGTTTTTTAATGATGTCCTCTAAATAATCTTTATGTACAATCATTGAAACCTTTTTCATCGGGGCAGGAAAAAGAATTTTTATTCCCCCACACAAATTTCGTCTATAATTAAATCCACAGCCTTTCCCATGTTCTTTTTTGCTAAACTTTTAATTTCTGAAATATCTGCTTGTTCATCTTTACGGATTTTCACTATCTCAATTGATGCGTCTTTTTCTGAATTTTGTAAAAGTTCCTGGGCCTTTTTCTGTGCAAGTCTGATAATTTTTTGGCGTTCCTTTTCAGCTTCCTTTTTTGCCGATTCTATAATTTCTTCAGATTTTTTATGGGCATTTTCTATTGAAATTTGAGCCTTTTTTTCAGCATCCATTATATGCTGCATGGGTTTTAATGCCATTTGTTACCCCTATCAAAAAGATATATATTAGAATTTTTATGCTTACTATATTCCCCAAAAACGATCTGTCTTTCTTTTTATTTCAAATATTTTATTTAAAACCTCTTTTTCATCTATAGTTAAAACATCCATATCACGGAGTTTTTTTGCATCTTCGCATGGAAGGTCTGTGTAAAATATATCTTCTCCCTTTATTTGTCTGCCCACAGTAATTCCCTCAATTGAAATAGCAACTTCTGCACCCTGTACTGCCTCCTCAACGGCTTTATTTTCAGATTGAATGCTTTTTATCGACCCAATCGATTTCCCATCTTCTTTAATTAGTTTAATTCCCTGTCTGATCCTTCCCGCAAGAATTCTAACACCAATAACTGCGGGATGACTCACTCTGAAAACATATTCTGGCAAAAACTTAATCATTGCAGGATGAGTAAATTCCATTCTGCGCTCTCGTTCCAATTCTGCCTTTTTTTTGGCTATCCATTCGTCATAGTTTTCCATTATTGTATAAATTACATCCTCGTTAAAAATCGTAAGATTAGTATTTGCCAGTTCTTCTTTAGCTTCGGGAAGAAGTTTGACGTTAAATGCAAAAATTAATTTTTTAAGAGGGTCCATCGTTGCTGCAGCTTCAATGATGTCTCTTCTTGATACATTTCCGATTTCAGCTTTCCTGATATTGATTCCCTTGTCTCTTGATTCCTTGATTAATGCTTCAAGTGAACCTATTGTATCTGCCTTGATTAGTATACCCTGCTCATCAAGCTCGATATCTATCTTTGTTTGTTTTTTAATTTCCTCAATTACATCTTGAATATTATCTGCTGCAACTCTAATTGGCGCCCCAGGTATAACACCCTCTAAATCTGGAGAAGAGATCTTAATTCCACAGGCTGCATGAACTTCTTTAACACTATCGAATTTTTCCCGGGGATCTCTAATTTCATCAAGAGGTTTGGGTTTTAGTAAAGCCCTAATTGTTGTTGTTATTGGTTGATCAGTAGTACCAATTACAATTTTGTCATTGCTTTTTACAGTTCCAGCATATATTATTGCGTCAATCGTTTTTCCCATTCCAATTTCTTCTTTAACCTCAAGAACACTACCCTTACCAGGGCCGCTTTCAATATGTAGTTTATCTTCCAAAAATCGTTGGGCAAGTCCCACAAGCACCATTAACAACTCGGGAATGCCTTCACCAGTTTTTGCAGAAATTGGAACTATTCCTATTGTCTTTCTGAAATCTCCAATATTATAATATAAATCTGCTTTGAGTTTGTTTTCAAAAATGGTACCAATTAATTCATAATTTTTTTTCTCAAAGTCGCTTTTTACGTTTGGTCGTTGCGAATTAATTCGAGTTTTTGCATCTCCTTTTGTTTTCTGCCAACCAGAAATTGCATCAATTTTGTTTGCAGCTACGATAAATGGGGTACGATATTGCTTTAGAATGTTTAATGATTCATATGATTGGGGTTTGAATCCTTCGTTAATATCAACAATTAGTACTGCTAAATCTGCAAGAGAACCGCCCCTTGCCCTAAGCGTAGTAAATGCATGATGACCTGGAGTATCTATGAAAAGTAGTCCAGGTAATGAGAATTTTTTACCTTTGAGTAATTCCCCGCATACATTGTAAATTGCGTCAATTGGAACCTCGGTTGCACCTATATGCTGGGTAATTGCTCCTGCTTCTCTGGAAACGACCGCCGTTCCCCTAATAAAATCCAAAAATGAGGTTTTTCCGTGATCTACGTGACCAAGAACACTTACGATAGGTTGTCGAGTATATCCAGTTGGAGAAGTCATGGTTTTTCACTAGGCGAAGGGTAGTAATGTGTCCTATTTAATGTTTATTGATGGAATTTAATTATATTTGGTACTGTTTTACAAAATACAATATAGCCACTTTTACTTTTTAATTCTGCATATTCTGGGTTTTGTGTTTTTATTTTGCCACAGTCACCAAGAATGGTGTATATCCATGATATCATTTTTGTACCTCGAAAGCTCTGATAAAATATTTTGTATTAAAAAATCAAGGAAAGATTGTTGAAAGTATTAATTTGTGTTAATCAGTGGTTTATTGTGGTATTGAAATGTTATAGGGTTCTTTTGCAGGATGCCAGTCGAAATTTATCATTGGCAAGAAACGAAAGAAAAGAAAGAAGCGGGGAAAAAAACCTCCAAGATAGATACTGCCAAAAATGAATTTTGGTCCAATTCCTATCCAGTTATCCCAATAGTTGCCATCCCATTTTATATTTGTTAAAAGATTTTTATTTGTTGGATTAAAAATATTCGTACTCATATACTTTTTAATAAGATTATTCTTGCTAAGCAATGAAAAATATTTTGATATTTTTAATGAATATGTCAAACCAAAAGTAGAATGAATATGGTTCTGTATAAAATTATTTTTACTGATAATACATGGATTCGAACTTGTACTATCGAGTTGTAACGATATTCCGACTTCATTATCTCGAAACAAATTATTTTTTACTTTACTTCCATCACCAATCCACAATCCAGCCTCAAATCCAGATATTTCGTTATATTCTATGTTAAGTTTCGAAAACATACTAAAAATTCCAAACAAACCTTCGCAATTAGATGGTGAAAAAACATTTCCTTCTACTGTAACGTTAATACAATTAATAATAAATAAACCAACTATACTATTTATTTTGTTGTTACTAATTTCGATATTGTAGATATTTTTTTCATCAGGTAAATCAGGTTCGCATCCTATAATATATCCTACAAATGTAAAATTAGAAATTTGGGAATTGCTCGTGTTTAAAAAGATTAAACTAATATTATCGTTTGAAATTATTGTGTTGTCTCTTGATTCACCTATCAATTGTATTGATTTTGTAATGTTAATGTGTCCTTGATTATACATCCCACTATACACAAAGACAGTATCACCATCAGATGCATTATCTATCGCATCCTGTATTTTTGTATAGTTGCCAGGTCCACTTCCACCAACAAATAATGTTTTAGCAGCCAGACTACCACTGTTTCCATCACTCAAAGTCGTAAATGAGATACTGCAGAATACAAACAGAAGAACGAATCCGATTTTTATTGATTTTTTCAACATATTATATCCTCTTCTTAGAAGAATTTCCATACCTCCAAATTATCTTCTGCTTTATTGTTTGAATTATCATATGCAATGACTTTTACTGCATACTTGCCAAATAATGGCTCATCCCATATGTAAACAAACGATTCTTCAGTGAAATTCCACTTTTTTTCATCAGAAATAAATATCTCAATATGGTCTAAACCATAACCAATATCAGATGCCTCAAATTCTATTTGAATTGGACCAAATATAACCGGTGTAAAAAAATCAAACTTCTTAGAATTATTAAAATAGATGCCATTAATTGGTTTCGTTATTTTAATTGACGGTTTTGTATCATCTATGTAAATATTTCCAATGTATATATCATTGTCACCCTCAGATGTAGTTATTTTTAATCCAATAGAATAATTGCCACCAGATGAGAAAGACCACTCAACCTTTTTTCCTACTGCATCATCGTAAATGCCATTATTATCAAAATCCCATTCATAAGAAATAATTTCATCTGATTCGCTACAATGGCTATCGGACGCATCGAAAACAATTTTATCATTAGTACTTGGGTATTCATTTAAACATGAAAAATTAGCAGAAGGAAGACCGAAACAATACAAAACTCCTTTTATTCCGACATAGACTTTTCCATTTGCAATTGCCGGAGATGTTGAAACAGATTTCTTATAGGTTTTATAGGTCCATGTGATGGCACCGGTTTCCACATCTAAACAATATACTGTACCATAGTAAGAAACAAGATATATACTCCCATGTGTAATTGCCATATTACTATTATCACGAGAAATCCATTCATCTATATTAGAATGCCAAACAATGTCACCATTGCTTTGATTTAAACAATATAATAAACCACTATTAAATGTAAAGAGATGCTCATTGTTCAAACAAGGGGTTCCTCCCCACCATGAACAACGATCGCCAGTTATATTCCATAATTCATCACCTTTTACTGCATCCAAACAAATAAAGATGTGATCAAAACCAAGAAAAATCTTTTCACCTTTTACAGAAATTCCTGTAGGCACACTACAACTACATGGTGCATCCCATTGCCATATATAGTCACCGTTTTCTTTCGCAAGACAATGAACACCGTATTCTGCCCATGAAGTTGAACAATAAACTCTTGCATTAGTCACTGGGATGCCGATAGTGGTTACACCCCCCAATCCAAAACATGTTAACCATCGATACGTCCCAGTTATAGCATCCACACAATGAACTATTCCAAGTCCCCCCCATGTTCCAAAATAGATATAACCTGATTCATATTTTGGGGGCCCTACGCAATATTCATAATCATAGCCATATTTATTTTTAAGTGTCTGATATCGCCATAGAATATTCATTGATTGGGTATCAAAACAAAATAATCCTCCTCCGCGATCATGATCCTGTTCGTTATAGGTTGCATAGATTTTCTCTTCGTGATACACAGGAATATCGGTAAATTTGTAATCATCGATAATAGATATATTCCACATCAGTTGTCCGTTATTTGCATCAAGACAATAGAGTTGATTTCCCAAGGTAACATAAACAAAGTCTGATGCAACAATTGGTGAAAAATCAAAAGTATCGTTGAAATTATAGGTCCATTTGATATGATTTGTTTCGGGACCTTTTGAGGTAGAAAAACCAGTGTTTTTGGAATCATGTTGAAACATTGGCCACCAGTCGATATCATTGTCAACGGTTCCTATCTTATCGTCACCATACTCATCACTCAATGTTGTAAATGAAATATTACAAAATAGAAACAGAAGAATGATTCCGATTGCAAGGAATTTTTTCATTACGTTACCTCTATTAAATATTTCATAAAGTGAGATTTTATCTTTGGCGAATCAATATCAACCCTTTTATTAAAAAAACCTGTAATTTTTGGTGAATCGAAAATTCTAATCTCTTCTCCACATGTTAGTTTGAACCACATTTTTCTCAAAAAATAGAATTGACCTATCGAAAAATATTCTGTGAACGAAGAAACGTCACTATCTTCAACCTTGGCGTAAAAACATGTGGTTCCAATAAACGGTTTTTGAATCTTTTCATTTATGTTTTGAGCAATGTAACTTTTAGGTTCAACAGTAATTTTTATTGGTTCATTTTTAGAATAAGATAAATCAAATAAACCTTTTGTAAAAATGTCTATAGAGATATTCAATGTTTGATTAAAGCTATTAGAAAAAATAATTTTCAGATCCTTTCCAAATCGACCAAAAAATCCCTCAGTCACAACAACAGGAATAGAAAACGGAGGCCCAAAATTAGGACACTGGTCAATATATTCACCGTCACTATGTTCTATCGTACCACCAAATCCAAACCAATAGAAAGAATCCTGATTTTTTTTAAAATCAAAACGGCATCTTATAAAATTATTTTCAATTTCGTAATCAATTAATTTTGTCGGACTTTCTTCAATTATGATTCCATTTTGATAACTAAACTCATAAATATCAATATCAAGAAGAGAAAATAATCTATTTGAACGTGAGTAAAACACCATAAGATATTGCGTGTTATTTGTTGTTAAAATCTCGCCCGCAATTTTTAATTGCATCTCCAAATAGCCACTTTCGATGCTATATGAAAACTCTGTAATATCTAAATTTGGCCTTTCTACAATTTTAAAATATCTGCTGTAATTGACTTCATAAACGTGATATACGTCACCAGTTGAGTCTGTGATAGTTTTTGTTTTTGCAGATACTATGGGAATTGTTGGTATAAGAAATAAAAAAATGAATCCAATTACAAATAATCTCTTCATATCAACCTCCCAAATCTATCATAAAATCCCCAGACTGTAAACATTAATTTTCATAGTAATCGATTCTGACATCAATTCCTTTTTATCCATGGCTGTTACCGTTATTTCAAGTTCACCGAAGTGTGGATTATTGAAGTTGTATGTCCATCCATCTGTA
>JAFGPP010000098.1 GCA_016936135.1 Thermoplasmatota archaeon | reverse complement strand
TGGTTTTGAGTTTGCAATTTTACTTTTTGCTTTGGTAATTATATTTTTTGCAAGAAAGAAAAAAGTAATTAGGACCAAATAAGAACAAATGGCCCAAAGAAGTACGAATCCTTTACTATGTTAATATCTCCATTATTCATCAGAGTTATTAGTTGCCACTACTGATAGGTATAATATGCCTCTTACCGGACAGAAGTTTTTAATGAACTATGGCTTGTACATAGATCTCTTGCGATATCTCCCTTCTTTCAAATCTTTGAAGTATTTGAATATCTACAGACATGTTTTCTGAGGCTAATGTTATTTCTTTCCTCAAAATTTTTAAAAATTTGTGTTTTTCTCATGTTGCAAAGAGGTTTAGGGCCTACACCCAGCACGTCAACGGCCTTAAGGGTTTTTTAGCAATTAAAATGGTTGTTCAAATCCCTCTCCCTGCACTTTTAATCATTTATACTTTGGAAAAACATATGGAATGACAATAATAATCTTACATATGGAGTAATGGAATAATTATCGAAAATGTACATTAAACGTCACAATATTCATTAGACAGACTCAAGAATTTTTTGGAGATATTTGTATAATTTATCGACCGTACTGATTTGAACTTGTTCCTCCGGCGAATGCATGTTTTTTATGGTTGGTCCAATTGAGAGCATATCTATTCCAGGGAATTTCTCCCAAATGACACCACACTCAAGTCCTCCGTGAATCACCTCGATTTTCGGTTCTGCTTTAAACATGTCTTTAAAGATTTTCTTTGACAGCGCAAGAATCTTTGATTGAAGATTTGGTTTCCATCCTGGGTAAGAATTCTCTTCCGTAACCCTGGCACCAGAGAGAGATGAAACTGCTTTTATGCGATTCTGCATATCCTGTAAAGCTGATTTCATTGAACTTCGAGAGCTCATCCCAATGACAATCGTGTTTTCTTTAACGGAGACCGTGGCAAGATTTGTTGAGGTATTGGCAAGTGTCTTGATATTGTAATCCATTTGATGAACACCATGCGGCAGTCCATACAGGAGATTCAAAAGTTTCGTCTGAGATGTTGTATTTAATGCCATCTTTAATGATTCGCAGGGTTCAACATCGACTTTGAAATTCGGATCAATTGGTTTTATTTCATTATAGATGTCTTTTTCTTCAGCATTTAACTCAGAAACAAACGCGTTTTTATTTTTCTTTTTTATAGCTAGACTTGCATATGCTTGACGGGGTATCGCATTGAGTTTGTCTCCGCCCTTGATTTCACAGAGTGAGAATTCATGTTTCAATGATGCTTTCCATAAAAGACGCGCCAGGATTTTTATTGCGTTTCCTCGCTGTTCACTGATATCAACTCCAGAGTGACCACCGCGAAGACCTGAGACGCTGATAACTATGTTTTCTTGTCCTCTATTAATCGGTTGCATTTTTAATGGAAGTTTGATTATTGAATCTCCCCCGCCAGCACATCCAACTGTGAGCGCACCAAAAGTCTCGTTGTCTAGGTTGAGCATGGTTTTCCCGGAGAGCATGTTTGATTTTATACCAAACACGCCAGTAAATCCGATTTCCTCGTCAACAGTATATAATGATTCGATCGGTCCATGTTGTAACTTTTTATCTTCTAGTATTGCAAGGCTCACCGCAAGACCAATCCCGTCGTCAGCGCCAAGGGTTGTTCCCACAGCAGTAAGAACATCTCCCTGAATCCTAAGTTGAAGAGGGTCTTTAGAAAAATCGAATTCTACATCGCTATTCTTTTCGCACACCATGTCCATATGACTCTGTAAAATCACCGTGGGTTTGTTTTGCATTCCTGACGCTGCTGGTTTAAAGATAAATACGTTTCCCACGGCGTCGACTTTTGTTTTTAGTCCTTGTTTTTTTCCAAAATCAACAATATATTTTCTGATATTCTCTTCATGTTTTGAGCATCTTGGGAGTTTGCTAATACGATCAAAATGTCTCCATACAAGTTTTGGTTCTAAATTCTCAATATTTGACATAGTTAGCCTCCCTTAGTTACGGACCAGTAATGTTGATATGCATAAAAAATGTTAGTAAACAGGATTATTAACTATTATATCGCAAAATTTCTTATTAGAAAGTTATTTTAATTATAATTTTATATTATTTTGTAAATTTTTTATTTGGAGGAAACAAAACGCTTGATCTAAATAAGCACAGTTTTTTAAAATATCTTTTGTTTGGCAGTTTATATTTTTCAGAAGGGTTAATGGATGCGACTGCTCTAGTTGTTGTCTTGGTTTATCTCGTGGAAAAAGGCTTTTCTGAACCTATCGCAACTCTTGTCGTTGGAATAATTTTGATACCTTGGCAGATTAAATTTGTATGTGGCGGAACAGTTGATTATTTTATTAGATTTGGAAGAAGAAGATTTATACTTTTTGGTGGTTTTTTATTGGTTTTTGGTCTTTTTACTGTTACTTTTGTTGATCCTAGTGTTGCTTTGATACCTTTTGTATTGCTTTTATTTATAAGTCACATAGGAGCAGGATTTCTGGATGTATCAGCAGACGCCTGGGCAATTGAAATTACCAATGAGAATGAAAGAGGTAAAATTAATGGTGCAATGATGGGCGGTATGTTTGTTGGTACTGCTGTTGGTAGTTTTTTACTTGCTTATATAGCACAAAATTTTGGTTATAGTTTTGCTTTTTTAACCGCTGGATTATTTGTGATATCAGTAATTCTTTTACCTCTTGCCATCAAGGAAGTTAAAATATATAGAAAACGTGAAAAAATTTCGTCGATTCTTATAAATGAGTTTAAGAAAAAAACAACGCAACTTGTTGCGAGTTTCGCTCTTTTATCAACAATAGGAGAAGGATTAATAATTTATGCTGTTCCATTGTATATGTTAATAGTCCTTCAATTGAATGTTTTTCAAATAGGTTTGATTACAGCAATATTATACATATCAAAATTAGCGGGTTCATTTATAG
>JAFGPP010000016.1 GCA_016936135.1 Thermoplasmatota archaeon | reverse complement strand
CTTATCGTTAAGAAAATATGTATAAATAACATCTAAATTTGTTCGTATTTTTGATGAAAAATAATAATCCAGTCCGACAGTACATCCAAATTGATCACCAATATCTAAAGTCGATGATACATCTTTTCGATATTTGTACTTTCCACGATATACGTAGTTTAAACCTCCACCAACAGCGAACTTACTTGATAATGGGAAAGCCCCAGCGATGCCGGTATTCGCTGTAATGCCTTGCCCAAATACAGGCAACCGAAATCTGAACACATTTTGGCTTAACAGGCTGTCCAATTTCGATTCTTCAGTTGTTAGTTCGGTTTTTCCTGTTGGTAATCCCAAACCACAAGAAACGGCACATTTTTCATCAAGAAATGTATATGAACTTCTTAACCATGTATCGGACAAGCCATTGAGAGTTGTTTCTCCGAATCGGGATAAAGCTGGTGAATGGGAGAATTGAACGGTAATATTATCATGAATCGGATAAATAATATCAATCGGAAATGTACCTTCAGCAATTCGCTCATCGACTCCATCGATTTTCCAATTTTGAATTACAAAGGATGTCGTAATTATTCGATGATTAAGCTCCTGTGTTTGGTATTCATTTTGAGCAAAACATATAATTGGTATGATTAAAAGAAATAATATAATTAATATTTTCATCGATAACTCCATGCTTATTTTCAATGAGGCCATTTGGCCTCCTAGTTAATTCAGTTATTTGTGGTAAATTGATACTATCTGTAAATATCCGCTTTATGCCGCTTTAATCTTTTTCACACACCCGTAATACGTAGGATTACGGGTACTTGCGACTTGTTGACAACTGATGTATCTATTTCGCTATCCCACTGGTTGTCGTATCGTGCCATTTCTCTTTAATATCTGCATGAAAGTGCACAGCAATTCTTAGTAGTTGATCTATAAGTTTCAATCCCATTCCCGTGACCTTTTTAATTTTTTCCCGACTCATATCACTACGATATAGTTCCTTGACACGATTATATTTTTTTATATAAGAATCGACTGACTCTAAAGTATGGTTTGTACGATTCGATATTTCTGTTGGATCGATTCCCTGTTCATACAACGTTAAGATTATTCCCTTATGTGTAGGGCGACTGCCTTGATCCAAAAGATAGCCCTTTAGAGGTAATGCTTCTTCAGGATGCAAAGCTTCATATTCAGATAAATATAGTCTTATTGTTCTTAATGATCGATTAAGTAATACTGCCAACTCTGCCTGGCACAACATCCCGTTCTGCTTCCATGCTGAGCGAATCAAACGTATCAGCGTTTCAATATCACGAGATTTACACCGTTTGTAGTAGCTATTGCGATCACCCTCACGAATAAATATCCGACTTTTTATATGGTCTTCAGTAACTAAAGGTAAATAAACTATAACTGTTTCATAATCTTCTGTCCTTTTACCATAGGACGGTTTTCGAAGAGTCTTTTTGGTTGTTACCCAACAAATCATCCCAGCTTGCAATCTTTCATGCGGCGGATAATATTCTTTTATTAATCCTTCAATATCATCTGATAATATCTCCAATACACGACGGCTTCCGAGTATCTTATAGTCATTTTCTAATAAATGAATCAAGGAGTTACGGAAACTTCGTTTATTGATGCTCGCAAAATGGTCTTGACGATTTAAATAGGAACCCTTCATCATAGCACCTCCTCTTTTTTTTCATCATCAAAATTTGGACGAGATGCTATTTGATCTGTCATTTCTTTTATTCGAATTCGGTATTTTTCATTCGTGTTGTATCGATTGTATAGATCAATATAATCTTTAGATAACCGTTCACTTATTCCCACGTAAAAAGAAATATCCTTTTCTGAATAAATCCCATAAGTAATGAGACTGGCTACTCGTATAAAAGTGTTGATGTAACGCTTGATTGCTTTGGCACTATGTCGCATTTTGCGACAAATATCCGTGTAGGTTAAGCCTTCTAAATAAAGCTCAACAATCCGGACTCGATGACTTACACCACTACCAATATCACAAAATTCTCCACGAGTTACGACTGAATATCCTTGATTATGTAAATAGGCTATATCTCGGCGTATGGTACGTATACCCACTTGAAATAATCTTGCTAAATCTTCCTGGGTCGCGACACCCCCTCCATCTAATACTTCATCAACAACTCGAAGTAGTCGAATCCTTCGTAGATGTGTCAAATTATAATTCTTGTATATTTCAAGATCTTCTGCTCCGGCATCCAAGGTCACCCAAATTGCAACTTTCTGAAGCTCGGAGACGGGTTTACCAGCTGGTTCATTTTGACTAACTACATAAAGCTTAACTTGTCCAAAATTATACGAATTACTTTGACCAAAATATAGCTTAACCGTATCTAAGATTCCAATACTCGCTCGTGGACTTAGTTCAAAGCCATGCTCCAATTCCCAGAGAAATTGACCCTCAACATTCTTCTGTAATAATCTTCCCAATTTATCAAACTCGACCATACTGATGTCCTCCTTGTTTGAATTGTGGACGTCTGGAAAGTATTAGGGATTCCCAGACGCCATCACAAATATAACTAATTTGCTAATATCAAGCAAATTCAAACTAGGAGGTCATATGGCCTCATTTTTGTAGAATCATCTTCTTTGTCGCCTTTAATTCTCCAGCTTCAAGACGATAGAAATATATTCCGCTTGGTAATCTGTCTGCATTCCATTTTACTTTGTTTTCCCCTGCTATACACCGTCTGCTGACGAGTGTTTCAATCTCCTTCCCAAGAACATCATAGACTGTTAATCTTACATAAGTATCAATAGGAATAAAAAAACGAATCGTTGTTGTGGGATTGAACGGATTGGGATAGTTATGCGATAAGCAGTATTCTTTTATTAAGAAAGGATTTACAGATACAGAACTGTTCTCAAGTGGCATAGCTGGACTAATGGTTGGATCCCCAAGAAATACATAGTTATGTGTATTAAAATTGATTTGCAGATTCTTGTTGAACCAGTAAACATACATTTCACCATAATTAGAGTAAGGATGATCATCGTAATATTGTGTGAAGAAATTTAAATTGTTAAATCCGCCTACGCCTGTAAATCCGATTGCACCTAATCCGAAATCTCCGTTACTGTGAGACTTGTCAAAAACATATAGCCCACCAAGGTAATTCGGATCAGTTGGAGCTGAAACAAACTCATCCCAACGGCAGGCTGAACATGTATTAAGCAAGTAAAACACACTGTTCTTCTTAAT
>JAFGPP010000097.1 GCA_016936135.1 Thermoplasmatota archaeon | reverse complement strand
CGTAAATAGCAAAAACTACAAAAGCTGTTGCAGTTACAAACAAATCCAATGCAAAAAGCGTAGTTACTCTATTAGCAAATAATTGATTAAAAGCACTTGACAATGAAAAACTCGAGTCAAACATTAATGGAATTATTTGAGAATAAGGCAAAATAAATCCAAGTATGCATAAAATAAGATAAATGTATTTTATTTTCATTTGCAAAACCCAAACAATAAATTGAATTTTGATTTTAAGTTTTACTTATAAAAATTTTTCAGCTTAAAATTAAATTTCAAAAAAACATTTTATATACTAATAAATGTATAATAGTATAAATTACGGGGGCAATCTGAAATGGAAAAATTCTTACGAATAGTGTTAGTTGGCATTTTAGTTATAAGTGGATTTGGTACACTAGCAATAAATGCTGAAAAGACAAATTCTGTTAATTTTGAAAATATTTTGCAGAGTTTAGAAATCGACCTTTCTAATTTAAAAATTGCAGATGTTGATAAAGACAGTGTTGAATTATTTCTTGGTCAGGAAGAACTTTACTTAATGAATCCTGGTCAACCAATGATTCCAAGAATTATGAAATCATTTGAACTTCCCTTCGGAGCTTACAATATAAAAGTTAAAGCAATACCCTCAGAAATTGTTGAACTCAAAATTTCAAAAGAGATTAGGTATTCACCTGCACCGTTGCCACTTTCCTTGGATATTATTGATAATAATATAGAATTGAAAAAAGATGCTACTGTGTATCAAAGCAATGATTATTATCCAGATGATTGGTATGGATTTCACGTAGGATGTGGTCTTAACGGCAATGCCGAAAGGGTAACACATCTTACAGTCAATGTTTTTCCTATAAGATATAAACCATTGTCAGGAACAATAAGTTTTGCTCAAAAAATCGATTTAGAAATATCCTATGAAACCCCCGAAATTGATATTTTCCCTGATGAACCAATCTATGACATGGTAATTATTACCCCATCAAAGTTTAAAAATCAACTTCAGAAATTTGTTACTCACAAGAACTCTTTTGGAGTAGATACTATAATAAAAACTACTGAAGAAATCTACAAGGAGTATACCGGCAGAGATAAACCTGAACAAATAAAATACTTTATAAAAGATGCAATTGAGGATTGGGGAATAAAGTATGTATTGCTCTTTGGTGGTTTAAAAACAATAATTTATGCAGAAGGAAAAGATGATAAAAACCAAGGGTCCAAGTGGTGGCACGTACCTGTAAGATATTCAAACTTCTTGTGGGACGGAGGTGTTGGATTCAACTTTACCAGTGGCGAACCAAACTACCTTACTGATCTATATTATTCAGATATCTATAAGCAAGGCGGTGGGTTTGACGACTGGGATTCAAACGGAAACGGTATTTTTGCCGAATGGTCTGGGAGTATCAGGGATGATTTAGATCTTTATCCTGATGTCGCAGTTGGTAGGCTTGCTGTAAGAAATATTTTTGAAGCAAGAAACGTGATAAACAAAATTATTAACTATGAAAAGCAACCCGCTGATCCAAGCTGGTTTAAAAGAATTATTGCAATATCTGGAGATGGATTCCTTGATCAAGAGGATTGGAATATTTGTTGGGATACTAACGGTTTACCGGATGGTGCATATATAATCCATGCTCAAAGCTCGAATCCTCAAGGGGAATTCGGCCCGATAGATGAAATTTATATTACAATCGATAAATCCGTTCAAACAAATATTACATTTAACCACGATGATCATCTAAATGATGCACTTTCCAATGGATATCCTGCACCGCCAATTGCTGAAATAGTATCAATATCAAATGGTAATACCTTGGGCAACACAAATTACACCTATACTCCACATGATGGACAAGCATATTGCAACGAGCTTTACTGGTGGGCAAATATTTCCTACATTGACGGGGTTCTTATTATAAGAGGTAAGAACTATGACCCGAAACCTTATGGAAATTTAACAAATCTTTCTGTGTGGATTACAAACGAGCAAGGAATAACAATATTTTCAGAAGATCGTACCAACATGGAAACTTACTTTGAAGGTGAGTGGGTAGTTGGTGAAAAACTACTTAGAGGAAGAGGAGGCGCCCTTGTTTATATGCCCAGTGATTTTGAAACAAATTCTGTTTTCACCTCAAACGGCAAATGGGCAGTTAAGCAGGATGTAAGTGATGAGTTCAGTAAAGGTTACGGTCTTGCATACTTCTCTGGACACGGTAGCCCTGGATGGTGGGGAGATCATTATCCCGGAATACCTGGTAATAGGGGGCACGGTCAGATAGCAGGACTGGGTGTATGTCAGGTATCCAGAAAGTTTCCATTTATAACATCTGATCCTTTGCCAATGGAGAAACTGACAAATACCAACAAGCTTCCAGTTGTTTGTGTTGGTGGTTGTCACAACAGCATGTTTAATGTTTCAATTATTCCAACAATTCTGAATGGGTTTATACAAAACTGGATGCACACTTATGGTACACCTTGTCCCGAATGTTGGGGATGGTATATGGTAAAAATGCCGGATACCGGGGCAATTGCAACAATTGGTAATACCGGATATGGTTGGGGATCTGAAGGTGATGTCTGTACAATTGGTACGGGTGACGGATGGATTAATACTGAATTTTTCAGACAATACGGGGAAGAAAATCAGCACATTTTAGGTATCGCCTTTAGTCAAACAATTAAAAGCTACATAAATTATCACAAGGCATTGGATTTAGAATACTGGCGACATGACTACGGATGGGACGGAGTTGATGAAAAGACAGTGCAGCAATGGGAGCTTTTAGGAGATCCTAGTTTAATGATTGGTGGATATTCCTAAAATTTTTCTCTTTCTTTTTTTGAAATAAATTAGAAAAAACTCAATAGATGATAGTTTAACCCCCAATATAAGAATAAAAAAGTATCTTTTCCATCTAAAACCTGTAGTTTTTTATTTGATGATTTATCAACTTTTATTAAACTATAGTTTAATTTTAGTAATACTATTATTAAACTACAGTTTAATTTTAGTAAAATATTTAAAGCTGTAGTTCATAATTATATTATATGTATGTTGGAAGAACTATAAAAGAAAAGTTTGATAAAATCGCAGAAAATTATAAGATGATTGCAGTAGTTGGTGCAAGACAAGCCGGCAAAACTACTTTTCTTAAAAAACAGATTGAAAATAAAAATGCATCATATGTACTATTTGATGATCCCGATGCTCGTTCTTTTTTTGAAGACGATATTAAAAAATTTGAAAAACAATTTATTTCCAGCTATTTTGTTTCTGTCTTAGATGAGGTTCAGTATTGTAAGGATGCTGGTAGGAAATTAAAATATCTGGTGGACTCAGATCATAAAATTTGGATTACCTCTTCATCAGAAATAATACTTTCAAAAGAGATTTTATCCTATCTTGTTGGTCGAGTTTCAATTATTAGATTATTTCCCTTTTCTTTTAGTGAATTCTTAACTGCTAAAGCTCAAAAGGAATTAACAGCAGATATTATCAAACGTACGGTCTGGGAACACGCAACTTATGGTGGTTATCCCAAAGTTGTTTTGACAGAGGATATCGATATGAAAAAAACAATTCTTGGAGACCTTTATGATACCATGCTTTTGAAAGATGTTGCACGTACTTTTTCTATTGATGATATTCGATCTCTTGAAGAGTTTTCTAAGTATCTTGCTTTTTTTATAGGAGATATTTTATCATATGACAAAATTAGTAGCAATCTGAATATTTCATTTCAGACAGTAAAAAAATATTTAGATGCAATGGAAAAAAGTTATTTGATTTACAGGGTTTTGCCATTTTTTACCAACAAAAGAAAAGAGATTGTAAAACAACCTAAACTATATTTTGTAGATACCGGTTTAAGGAATAGTATCGCTAAACGTTTTGATGTAAACATTGACGGAAAATTGTTTGAAAACTATGTTTTAAGTGAATTATTAAAAATGGGTTTAATTCCAAAGTATTGGAGAACAAAAACTAAAATTGAGGTTGATTTTATCGTTGAAATAGATAATAAAATAATTCCAATAGAAGTAAAAATTCAGGCAGATGTTGGAAAAATAGAAAGAAGTTTACGATCGTTTATTGAAATTTATAAACCTAAGACAGCTATTGTTTTAACACTTAAAGGTGATAAAGGAAGAACAATGATTAATGGTTGTGAAGTGATTTATACAGATATTTCCAATCTTGAAAAAGTAATTTTAAATTATCCCGAGTAGCTGATTTGTATAATATGGATAATGATTGACAAAAATTCCCTATATTTCTAATGACTATTAGTTAGTTTATATATGAATCATTTCAAATTATCCAATTTTTTGGATTATTTAAAATAAAGTGTTTAAATACTATAACTGAGTGAAGATATGATTTGCAAGATTTGTGGTGTAAACGAAACGGATAATCCCGATGGGATCTGTGATGATTGCAAGTTTTCAATAATTAGTAACGATGATATTCCTCCAAATTTTTAATTTACAATATAATTAAAATAAGTTAATTTATTCATTTTTGTTAAATGACGGTATATTCTCATTCGAAACTTTCCTGCTTTGAGCAATGTCCCTATAGATACAAATTAAATTACATAGATAAAGTAGAAACTGAAATAGAGGAAACAATTGAGGCATTTCTCGGTTCAAGGGTTCACCAAACTCTTGAAAAATTGTACAGGGATTTAATGTTTGAAAAGCAAAACTCACTGGATGATCTCATTGATATTTTAAGAAAAGATTGGGAGAAGAACTGGAACGATTCAATAATTATTGTAAAAAATGAGTATGTTCCTGAAAATTATCTAAAAATGGCCGAAAGATACATTACTGATTATTACAAAAGATATCATCCTTTTAAAAAAGATAAAACAATTGCTCTTGAGCAACGTATTCTAATTAATCTTGATGAAGAGGGTTATTACAAGCTTCAAGGCTATATTGATAGGCTCAGTGAAGTAAAAGACGGTTTTTATGAAATTCATGACTACAAAACAAATTCACGATTACCTCTTCCCGAATACATTCAAAATGACAGACAGTTAGCGCTGTATTCCATTGGTGTCTTGGATAGTTATCCGGATGCAAAGGATGTTAGGTTGATATGGCATTTTTTGAAATTTGATAAAGAAGTTGATTCTACTCGAACGTCTGATGAACTTGAAGAGTTGAAGAAAAGTACAATTCAGTTGATTGATTCAATTGAAAGCGAAAAGGTTTTTCTTACAAATCCTTCCGGGCTTTGTAGTTGGTGCGAGTTTCATGATATCTGTAAAGAGTTTTCTCATCTTTACAAGGTAAAGGATTTGCCTGTAAATGAATTTTTAAGTGAAGACGGGGTAAAACTTGTAAATAGGTATGCTGAGTTGAAAGCAAAGAAAAAACAGTTGACATTGGATGTTGAAGTAGAAATTGAAAAAATTGAGGAGGCGTTGATAAGTTATTCTGAGAAAACTGGGGAAAGTGTGATATTTGGATCTTCGAATAAGGTTAAAATATCTAAGAGTAAAAGATATACGTGTCCAGAAAAAAATTCAAAAAAAAGAATCGAACTTGAGGAAAAGTTAAAAAAAATGGGAAAATGGGAGGAAGTTGCTCAGTTAGATACGAATGCAATTAATAAAATAATACAGGAAAATGAGTGGGAAAAGGAAGTTATTGATGTGTTGCTTGAGTATGTGGAGTTGCAAGAGAGCAGTAGGTTGTATTTGAGTAAATATGATTTAGGAACATAGTATGCAACTGGAAGAGAAATTACATAATTTAGAATAAAATTCTTCTATCTCTTGTTGACTAGAATTTTTAAAAATCTTAGGTGTAAACAACCTAATAATTAACATCTATATTTTTCAAATCTTTTTTAGTTAAATGTTTAATTTCAATTTGATTGCCTTTAGATTTGTAATATTCTGCTAAAAGTCTTCTATGGCATTTATTTGGTAACTCTTCAGAGCATAGCAAGCATACACGATCATGATTCGCAATCGCATCCTTTAGAACAATATCCATTTTTCTTTTATTCATTAACATATTAAAAGATTTAACATATTGGTCCCAATTCCTTGTTTTTCTATATTCATTAAATATTTCTTCTGATGGACTTAAAAGCGGAACATGGCTATAGCCAATATCCAAAAATTTTTCTAATATGTACTTTAAATCATTTGCTTTTGCAAATCCAGCCAATTGTGATGAATTTTTTAATCTAATGTCAATAATTTTTTCGATTTTATTTGCCATTATAAGATTAACGAAATCTTCCAAACTTTTTTTGGTATAACCAATTGTAAATAACTTTTTCATTTATTAAACACCCAGCGACAGTTGGTGGTTTTCCCCGCTTTTTTTATGATTAACATCAACCTGTATTACGTTATAACCATCTTCAATTAATGTACTGCATATATATCTACGATGACACTTAGTAAAATCACTTTCACTACACATAATTGCACTTATTCCTTTAGAAATGATTCTTTCCACTTTTTTTATTGAATTTTTATATTCAATTGAATTTGTAAAATCTTTGAATTCGGAATTTTGTCTTCCCCCCATGTGTTCTCCGCAATATGTATATGAAATATTATTTTCCTTTAATATTTCTTCAAGTGATTTTTTGTTAAAATGCGGAACATAGGTGCTAACCGGATTGCTTCTTACATCCATTAAAGTCTTTATGTCTAATTTTTGTAATATTTGTATGAATTCATCTATACCAATATTGCTGTGACCTAATGAGTAAACCTTTTTATTTTTCATAGTTTTCATAAAGATTTGTAGTTAATTTTACATTCATAATCTGGTAGTATATGGATACCAACAACCATTGGCCAATATTTGTCCATAAATTTCCTAGTTAAACCAATGGCAAAGTAAATGTCTCTTTCTTTTATCAACTCTTCCACATTTTTTATGTTTGCAATAGATTTTCCATATGCTCTCCATTTCAAATCAGTACATGAAAAATCATATTTTTCATTATTTAATTCAAACTGTATCCGTGGTTGATATTTATCATTTAATGACTTAAACCATGTAAAACCAGTTATTTCATCTGGTTTAATCAAAGCCAAAGACCTATTGTTTTCAATTAAGTAGGATGTAATATTTTCTTCAAAATTTTCTGATTCGTCTATTTTATTCAAATCACTTCTTAAATCGTCTATACTAAGTTCATTTATTAATATTGGTTTATATTCTGTATTTATAGAAAAATCTTCACTGTGAGGAACGTTATTTAAATTACACTCGAATCTAAATCGAACTTGGTTATAATTTTTAATAATGCATGTATTATTATCAAAAATATCAGAAAGCAAAATGTTTAATGTTGAACGTCTAACTGGTCGTCTCCATTTTAGATCGTCATCTATTCCCGCAACGCAGATCTGATTCAGCATTCTAGTAACAGCCAATATTTTAAGATCAATATACTCCATTACATTTTTCCTCCAATATACTTTAATTAATGATTTGAGATGACTAAAGTTATATTTAATAGGTTCCATTTAATTTAAAATGTATAATCTGCAAGATTTATAATATGAATACTACTAATAATCCTGATGAAACAAAGGAGAATTCAAATTTATCAATTATTAATAGTGATATTTCAAATAGTTGATTTATTACCAAAATAATTTAATTCCTGATTTACTATATCTAATGGCGCTTTAAGGAGGATAGCATGGTCTTAACCCAGAATGAACTTAATTCCCATCTGTATCAATCTGCAAATATCTTGAGAGGATCCATTGATAGTTCTGAATACAAACAATACATTTTTGGAATGCTTTTTTTGAAAAGATTATCTGATCAGTTTGATGAAAATGTCGAGAAAATTAAAAACGAGCTAATAAAAGACGGTCTTGAACCTTCAAAAGCAGAAAATATTGCTAAAACTGATTCCTCCGAGCACTACGGTTCCTTTATGGTTCCAAAACGTGCTCATTGGTCAGAGATAAGAAAGTATAGTGTCGACATTGGTGCTGCAATCAACAAGGCTTTTGAAGCTCTTGAAAATGAAAATCCAAGTCTTGAAGGAGTATTAGTCGCCATTGATTTTAACGATAAAGATCGTCTTTCGGATGCTGTTTTAAATAAACTTGTTTTGCATTTCAGCAAGTTCAGTCTGGCAAATTCCAATCTTGCAAATTCCGATCTTTTGGGTCGTGCCTATGAATTTTTGATAAAGCATTTCGCAGACGATGCCGGCAAGAAGGGTGGAGAATTCTATACTCCAGAGGAAGTTGTTCGATTGCTCGTTCGTCTTGTTAAGCCTCAAGAGAATATGAAGATATGCGATCCTACGGCTGGTTCCGGGGGAATGCTAATTGAAAGCATCAAATATCTTGAGGAACATAATCTTGATAAATCAAAAGTTTCAATTTATGGTCAGGAAAAGAATCTGAATACTTGGGCAATTTGTAAGATGAATATGCTTCTGCATGGTGTTTTTGACGCTCACATCTACAAGGGAGACACAATGGCTGAGCCAAAGTTTGTTGAAAATGGAACCTTAATGGTTTTTGATAGGGTTTTGGCAAATCCTATGTGGAATCAGAAGGAGTGGTCCAGAGAATGGCTTGAAAAAGGCGATCCCTTCAACCGTGTAAAATATGGTTTGCCTCCTAAATCTTCAGGGGATTGGATGTGGATTCAGCACATGACTGCAACGCTAAAATCTGACGGTATACTTGGAATTGTACTTGATAATGGTGTACTTTTCAGAGGAGGAGCTGAAAAAAAATGCAGGCAAGGCTACATTGATGATGATTTAATTGAGGCAGTGATTGCCCTTCCCAGTAATTTGTTTTACAATACTGGAAGTCCTGGTACAATACTTGTTTTTAATAAAAATAAAAAGGAAAGTCATCGTGGCAAGATTTTGTTTATCGATGCATCATCAGAGTATGAAGAAGGAAAGGCTCAGAATTTTTTACGTGAAAAAAATATTTCAAAAATTGTCGATGCATTTGATGGATTTGCAGATATTGAGAAGTTTTGTAGTGTAGTTTCTATTGATGATGTCATTGAAAATGACTATAATTTGAATGTTTCACTTTACGTTGATACAAGTAAGCCAGAGCCTGAAATTGATGTAAGTAGTGTAAATAATGAATTGAAAGAGCTAATTGAAACCCGTGAGAAGAGCTATGAGGAAATGCAGGGGTATTTGAAAGAGTTGGGTTACTATGAATAGTTAATTTCAAAGTTTCTGGGTAGTACCCAGAAAACTACCTAGAAAATTTCTTAAAATTAGGTATAACCATGAATAAAGAAGAATTACTTGAGTTGATTAAAACTGGTGAAGGATACACTCTTGAGTTTAAAAAAAGATTTAACAGTTCAATTGATAGAGAAATATGTGCTTTTGCAAATAGCAAGGGCGGAAAAATAATTCTTGGCGTGGATGATAAAGGCGAAGTTGTTGGATATAATCTAACAAATTCTGATAAGTCTAAGATTTATGACATCGCAAGGAATATGGGCCCTTCTTTTTCTGTTGAAGTTACAAGTGTTGATAATTTAGTAGTTATATCTATTCCTGATGGAAAAGATAAACCTTATGCTGTTCACGGTCATTTCTATATTAGAATTGGTACAAATTCACAACAGTTGAATAGAGAAGAAATTTTATTGTTTTTTCAGCAACAAGGACACGTTAAGTTTGATGAAAAAATAAATGCTAAGTTTGATTATAAAACCGATTTTAATAATGATGCCTTTGAAGAATTTTTAAATAGAACTGGCATCAAATTAACGATTTCTAAGGATAGATTCTTAAAAAACCTTGGATTTTTAGAAAATAGCAAACTTAACAATGCAGGTGTTTTGTTTTTTTGTAAAGATATTTCTAGGTTTTTTTTAAATGCAAATATTACTTGTGTTTTATTTCAGGGAGATTCTAAACATACAATACTTGATAAGAAGGTATTTGAAAATGATTTGATTTCAAATTATGAAAAGACCATATCTTATCTAAAAAACAAACTCAATACTGAGTATGTGATTAAAACAGAACGAGAAGAATATTTAGAATTACCTGAGGATGCGTTACGTGAAGCAATTGTGAATGCGATTGCTCATAGGGATTATTTTTCTCCCTCACATATTCAAGTAAATATTTTTAAGAATTCAGTTGAAATTATAAACCCTGCATCCTATCCTCAGAATATTACCATTGATGATTTATTGAGTGGTAGTCATCCAAAAAATGTATTTTTGTTTTCTATGATGCAACGTGCAGATCTTGT
>JAFGPP010000096.1 GCA_016936135.1 Thermoplasmatota archaeon | reverse complement strand
TTTTTCTTAATAAACAATTTTTTAATTAAATTAAAAGGAAAACAATCGCAAAAATAAAAGCATTCTGGTCATAACAGAAATTGATATAATTAATAAAACCGCCCAAACTGTTGCGTTCCATCTTACAATTTTTACACCATCAAGTGGACCCAAAGGAAGAAGATTAAAAGTTGCCATTATAGCATTTATTATGCAAATAAAACCAACAATTTTGTTAATAATTGAAGACTCGAAAAATACATAAAAAAATAAAAAAAGAGCAATAACAGAAACAACAAGATTTGCAAGTGGACCAGATAAGGCAATTTTCCCAGTTTCAAATTCTCTGCTTCCCCCTCTGAACATTACTGCCCCGGGTGCAGCAAAAACAAAACCTATTGTTATTGAAAGAATAAACGCCAATAATAGACCTATCGGATACATTCTGTACTCAGCCCACAATCCGTATTTTTGAGCAACAATTTTATGAGATATCTCATGAAAGAAAAAAGCTGTAAGAATTCCTAAAAATGACATTAACATACCAGTAGGAAAAATTGATAAGTTACCAAAAAGAGTGATGAGAGAATTTTTAGTTAAAGAAAAAGTAAAAGCAATTGTTAAAACGCTTATCGAGATTAAAATATGCTGTATTTCAATTACACTGAATTTTCCAGGTTTACCAATCTCAATTGCACCTTTTGGAAAGTACATATATTCTCTCGGCGGAATATCGTGAAAAGAGGTGTAGATTTTCCTTTCCTTGACCATTGTGTATTCGTTTTTTAATATGATTTTTGTTTATGAATGTTGTCACAAAATATCCTTAACTGCTAAAGCAAACTTGCAAGATAAGGAATGGCAACAACCGTACCTATCATACTTCCAACATTTGCAAGAGCAACAACAAGTAATAAACGAATAACTCTATTTTTCCAGAAATCTCTAAGTGATTCAATTTTACTGATATTATGAAAATCTTTGACAACAGGTGGTCGTATTTTTGCCTCTACATATCCTGCAACCCAACCTGCGGCAATTGCAGGATTTAAAGATGTAATAGGGGCTGCAACAAATGCCGTTAATATTGAAAATATATGACCTCTAGCAATTGCAGCACCAATTGCCGAAAAAGTACCATTAATTAAAAACCAATAAAGAAACATATTTGCAACAGATTCAAGACCTTTTGTTAAAAACCCATAAACAATCAATGCTACAAAAGCTACCGGAATCATATAGCCAATGATTTTTAATACGCTGAAACGTTTTTCTGGGATATATTCCAATAACTTTAGATCTACATCCAAATTCTTTTTTTTCAAATGCTCTTCTATCCCTTTTAGATGTCCTGCTCCAACAACTGCAAGAACAGTACCGTTTTCGGTTGCATCCTTAATTTTTTTTGCAATGTATTCGTCTCTTTCGTGGATCAAAACAGTTGTTACACTGGGAGCAATTTTTCCGAATTCTTCAAGCATCGAGGAAATCAAATCTTGGTCCATGAGTTTTTTAAGATCAATTTCCTCAAATTCTTCCTCATCATAACCAACGATTGCTTTGAGAAACTCCCAAATTAAGCGAAATTTCTCTCTAAAACCCATTTTTTTCCAAGCTCTTTTCAGAGTAACTGAAATATCTCTATCCACAAGTTCAATCTTGATTTTATGACGTTTGGCTTCTTCCATTGCTGTTATCATTTCAGAGCCTGGCTCAACACCAAATTCTTTACCCAGTCTCCTTTGAATTGATCCCAAAAAAGTTTGAGCAAGCATCAGATAAGCATTGTTTGATCTTATAAGGGAGGTAACTGGAGTATTTTCCCATTTATCTTTTTTTGTTAGGCTATCGTAACGTCTTTGACAAAGCTCAACAGCAACAACATCAGGTTTATATTTTTCAATTGCCTGTTTTACCTCTTCAACACTGTCCTTTGAAATATGTGCAGTACCTATAAGAATTATTTTGTCGCCTATTTTAACCTGCATGTATCTACCTGAATCTTTTTAGTGCAAACCAAGGAAAAATAAAGATATTAAATTTCTGCTTCGAAATCTTCAACAGTGGGCTGAAAATCGTCATAGGATTCGATTTTGCCTTTTTCTTTCAAGATGGCACGGGTCAATAGCCAATAGATAAGAGCAAGAGCTCTTCTTCCTTTATTGTTAGTCGGTATGACCATATCAAGATATTTTGTTTCATTATTGGTGTCGCACAGCCCTACAACAGGTATGCCAATGTTTTTAGCCTCATTAAGCGCCTGCGAATCAGCAAGAGGATCCGTAAGAATTAGTAACTCGGGCTCGACGAATCCTTTTGAACTGGGATTTGTCAAGGTTCCCGGTCTAAATCTTCCTGCAATAATCATCATACCTGTATATTCAGCAAGTTTTTTAATTGGTTTCTGTCCGTATTGTCTAACCGATACAACCAGCACGTTAGACAAATTATATTTAGCAATAAATTTTGCAGCACTTTGAATTTTTTTATTTGTTTGTTTAACATCAATGATATACAACCCATCATTTCTAACCTTGTAGATGAATTCTTTAATATCAGATGTTTTCTGTCGGGTTCCAATGTGTGCACCAGATGTCATGTAAATTTCTTCTGATACCATCATATCTTTATCTTGTTCTTGTTGTTGTGCCTCCACTTCCTGTTCATCATCTGTCATATCATGTTCTCCTAAATTGTGTTTCATTTATTCTTTTAACTGTAATTGGAATTGCATTTTCCTTAAATTCAAGCATGGCAATATCAATGGGAAAAATTACATCTTTGGGAATTTTTATTAAAGATGGGGCCCCCATAGATATCTGCAGAGCTCTAGCACCAATTATCCGGGCTTTTTCAAAGCGAGTGTATTTCAACATTATCCTCCATATCTAATGGTTAATAGAACCTCCAAATAAGAGTTATATTTAAAAATATTGCCCCTAAAT
>JAFGPP010000095.1 GCA_016936135.1 Thermoplasmatota archaeon | reverse complement strand
GAAAAATTGGGCATTTGATTGTATTAGATGAATGTTCAATTGCACTATTACCTACATATAAAATATATAAACTTAGCAATATTTTGACCATTTAGTTTAAGTTGGGGAGAGGTAGGATCATTCGACGTCATTTAAAACGTCGTAGTTTGGATTCTATTCCCAATTAAATGGGTCGGAGGCAAAGAAAAATATGGGTAATAACACTATCAATAAGGTAAAAGAATCCAATTCGTTTTTATCTGGCATCTCAACTTTCAAAAAAATAACTAATAAAAGAATTCGGTTCAATCCTAGACCTTTTCAAAATAAAGATGCCAACGCTAGCAAAGATTTTGTAATTAAAGACGTCAATAAAAAAGAAGAAGATATCACTAAAGAAATTGACAAGATTATAAATAAAGAAAGGACAAATTTTTCAAATGTAGATAAAAAAGAAATTCAATCAGATAAGGAATCAGTTACCGATAGAGCAACCTTAATAAATAATATTGAGGAAAAATCCGTTGATGAAAAATTATTACCAAACCTGCAAGCACAAATACCAACGGCCAGTGTTATTAATCAAACCGAAACTAAAAACGAGATCCCTCTCAATTATTGCAGTGATTTGGAGTATTTACCAGAAAACTTTCAGAACGATCTCGCTGGAAATCCAATTTGTAATGAACAGATAATTGGACCTGAAAATAATCTATTGCCAATTAACAAGATTTCATCGTCAATTCCCCAGCAGACAATTCTTAAAGAGCCTATTTCCAAAAAAATTGATTCAATGAATTCTCCTAATTTTTCTTCAATTAAGATTAATGAAGATTATGGTCAAGGAAAAACTATTGTTGATGAAAAAATTGGTTTTGGTTGGAAAGGACTTGGTTCTAGAAGAATAATTTTTGATAATTATTTAAATGAATATGTGTATGAACTTAACGAACCTAATCTTACTCAAAATGAGGAAGAAATAAAAGACAATATAATCAACTTATTTAGAAATAGGGCAGATTTAGATGTTTTTAATTTGGGTGTAACAGAAAAATCAAGATATTTAAAAAATACACTTAACTCTATTTTAAAAGAAAACCATATTAAACTTGATGAAAATCTCAAAGATAAGATATTTTACGATGTTTTTCGAGATTTTATAGGATACGGTAAAATTGATATTTTAATGCACGACGAAGGAATTGAAGATATTTCATGTGATGGGGTCGGGATACCAATATTTATTTTTCATAAAAAATATCAATCGATATCTAGTAATATTATTTTTAACAACTCTGATATTTTGGATTCATTTGTGGTAAAACTCTCACAAATGAGCGGTAAACAGATTTCCGTATACGAGCCAATTGTAGATGGAAAACTTGCAGATGGCTCACGTTTACAAACCACTCTTTCAAGAACCATTACTCAACATTCAACATTTACAATACGAAGATTCCGAGAGGATCCATTAACTCCCGTCGATCTGATTTTAAATAATACAATGTCTCTACATATGGCTGCTTATTTCTGGATGGCAATAGAGCAAAGTTCTTCTATACTCTTTTGTGGTGGAACTGCAACGGGTAAAACCACTATGTTAAATGCCCTTTCATTGTTTTTACCATCAAATTATAAAATAGTGTCTATTGAAGACACAAGAGAAATTAATCTTCCTCATGAAAACTGGATTGCAGGAACAACAAGAACTGGTTTTTCACCCTCCGAACAGTCCAAAACTGGCAAAGATATTGACATGTTTGATTTGGTAAGAGTTGCCCTGCGTCAGAGACCCAAAGCAATTATTGTTGGAGAGGTAAGAGGAAAAGAGGCTTATACTCTATTTCAAGCAATGACTACAGGTCATCTTTCATATTCTACAGTTCATGCAAGTAACCTACATGCTTTGATTCAAAGATTGGAAAATCCTCCAATATCCTTACCCAGAATGTTACTTACATCGTTAGATCTGGTAGTATTTCTTAATACAGTTACCATTGAGGGAGACCCTCAAAGAAGGGTTACAACTATTAATGAAATAATAAAATTAGACCCTGAAACAAATCGACTGGTAACAATGACTCCTTTTAGATGGTTATCAGAAGTTGATGATAGATTTGAATATTCAGGTGGCAGCAGAATTCTTAGCCGAATAAAAACGCAAAACGGATGGTCTGATGAGAAACTACAGCAGGAATTGGACAACCGAATGGTTGTACTGGAGTGGATGAAAAGAAAAAATCTGCGATCCTATAAAGATGTCGGAAAGATCGTCACGGATTACAGGAAGAATCCTGAGGCGGTATTAAAAAAGGTGAAAGAGGACAGAACATGAATACTTCGTTATATTCAAGATTTTGTTCAAAAATTTTTGGTAAATTTTTTTCAAAGATTCCAAATGATAAACTAGTCGAGAAAAATATTGTATTGGCACAGGCAAATATTTCAATTGGATATGAAACGTATGCATCAGTTTCGATGATGAATACAATAATTGCAGGAATTGCTAGTTTTTTTGTTTTATTTTACCTTTATTTAATAAATCCTTCAATTTTTCTATTACTTGCAACAATAACACTTCCAATTTTGCTTTCAGTTTTTATTTTTTTAGGATATTTCTATCTACCAAAATATCTGATTAAAAAAAGAGGAAGAAATATTGATTTATTTTTGCCCTATGCCGTAAATTTCATCAGCTCAATGGCAGTTGCTGGAGTATCACCTGCAGAAATCTTTGAATCACTTTCAGCAATCAATGTATACGGTGAAATTCAGAAAGAATCAAAACGTATTGCTAAGGATATTTCAGTAATGGGAACCGATAGCATTTCAGCTATAAAAAACGCAATCGAAGTTTCTCCTTCAAAAAAATTCAGAGCTTTTCTACAGGGAATAATTGGAACCATTCAATCGGGTAGTGATCTGCATAATTATCTCTCACAAGTTGCGGAAAAATTTATGCAAGAGGATTTGCTAGAAAGAAAAAAAGATCTAGATTTGCTTGCAATTATTGGTGAAGTGTTTGTAATTTCTGTTATTGCGTTTCCAATATTTTTAGTAATTATTCTTACCATAATGGGATTTTTTGGAGGCTCAATGGAACTTTCACTTACGATTTTACTATTTTTTTCGATGATTATTCTTCCAATGGTATACGCTGGTTTTTATTATTTGGTAAAATCCACGAGTTTGGAAGAAATTACCAAATTGAAATCACTTGATTTAAAAGAAACAAAACCAGTTGCTGATGAAAAAGGCAAATTATTACAAGCAATTGCATTTTCTGCAATATCAATTATCACTTTGTTTGTATCTATTGCTCTTCTGACTTACTTTAACATTATTTCTCCTTCCATTTATAACGTCGTGGATGGTATATTTATTGCAGTTATTCTCATGATCGGACCCATTGGCGTGTATAAATATTTTGAAATAGAAAAAAAGAAACAAATCCAGGAGAGATTACCAGAGTTTCTGACAGAAGTTGGTGATTCACTATCTACCGGCATGACAATATTTGATGCAATCAAGGCTGCTGAGAGAGGGCACTATGGTGAATTAAAGCCCGAAATTAAAAAGATGGAGACTAAACTATCATGGAACGTTTCGATCAAGGACGTTTTTACAGATTTTGCAGCAAAAATGAAATCTGCAATTATTCATAGAATAGTAATCACAATTAATCGGGGTGTTATGATGGGAGGAAGCACTCCTAAAATATTCAAGGCAGCGGCAAAAGAAGTAAGCCAGGTTAATCAGCTTGAGTCTCAAAGAAAAAAGAGCATGTCTATTTATACAATTGTTATCTTGCTTTGTTTCTTTGTTTTTTTAGCAATTATCTTAATTTTAAATAGGACAATTTTCACGTCATTTATAGACATTCAAGCAAATCAGTTACAACAATTCAACAATATTTTACAGACAGGATCAGTTGACACTACTAGGTTAAAATATTCACTTTACTCATTTGTATTTGTACAAAGTATAGGCGCTGGTTTACTAGCAGGTTTCATGATGGATGGAAGGCTTTCTTCAGGTGTCAGATACAGTTGTGCCTTGGGATCAATTTCGTTTTTCGTTTTTAAATTTCTATTTTAAGATAGGTGAAATAAATGAAAAATAAAAGAAAAAATGCGGCGGTAAGTGAAATCATAGGAACTGTATTGTTACTTGGCATCACAATCTCACTTTTTGCAGTTCTTTGCGTAGTCGTTCTTGCCTATCCACATCCTTCCCCTCCACCATCGGTAAATCTTGTTGGAATGGTTGACAACGATTACTTAATAATTGAGCACAGGGGAGGAGAATCTCTGACATTGGATACAACTGTCATAATTTCAAACGAAACTTCTACAATTAGATATACGTTGAAAGATGTAAACATTTCCCACTATACAAACAATAGTCAGTGGGATGTGGGAGAGTGGATTAGCATTTATATTGGTGGTATTTCAAAAGCCGATGTTGCAGTAATTGATAAGACCACTGATTCTGTGATAATGACTGGAAGATTTAAAAGATAAATTTAAAAAATAATGGGGGAATGAAATATGGTTAGGAGAATAATTACATCTAATGAAGGTGTAGTAGGGATAGTTACAGCTTTTTTAATAGTTGGATTAATAGTGATAGTGTTTTCTGTTGTACAAACTGTATATGTGCCTCAATGGATGAAAGAAAATGAGGCAGATCATATGGAAGTAGTAGCCGATCAATTTTCACAAATAAAATTTGCTATTGATACTCACTGTCAGTTTGGAAATGATAGTAAACCAATTACAACGTCAATTAATTTAGGAAACAAAGAAATGCCAATTCTTTCTTCCTCTCGCTCCTATGGTTCTATTGAGATATTGCCTGAACAATTTATAATTAGCATATCGGGTGTATCATTTCCCACTTTAACAACTGCCCTAAATACTCTAAAATACTCGTCTTCAAATGCATATTTTCTTGATCAAGAATACATTTTTGAGGCTGGTGCGATAATATTGAGTCAATATCAGGGAGACACTATGGTTATTAAACCTTCGTTTAGTGTCGATAATCATAGGACAGATGATTTTAAATTTAATATTTCAATAGATTTGGTAAATATAATTACAATTGAGGATGAAAACTACATAAGTGGATATGGTATTTATCCAATTAAAACGCAATATGAATCGGTAATTGAGTTTGCAAAATACAGAATTTCAAATCTTACAATACAAAGTGAGTTTCCGGATTCATGGGAGAGATTTTTGAATAATTCATTTAAACAGGCAGGACTAAAATACAGCAACGACCTTTATGATATACACAATGAGACTTTCTACTTTGAGAAAAATGGGGACCAAATAAAAGTTATTTTCGGCGGCCGTGGAAGTGACGTTAGGGTAAATGTAAATGTAAGAATCACAAGTATTAGCGCACAAATTTCCCAAGGATGGATCAATTAAAATATCTGCATAAAGAATCATTTCGACAAATTTACAATCTAATTTACGCAAATATCCTTCTTAGGATATACCTGTATTCCCTTATCAGTAATTTCCATTGGCACAATTTTTTTGATATGTTTTTCTCCTCGCATTTTTAGAATCTCGATAGCATTTTGACGTTTGTTTTCACTTTGAATGCTATATAGTACAATTACACCATCTGCCAAGAATTCCTCTACGCCCAGAGGCGAATATATCTCAGGTAATTGTTTTGTTTCAGTTATTAAAAAATTCGTACTTCCCATTTTTTCAAAAAATCTGAACAATCTCTCAACATAAAAACGATAGGATTGTTCTTTTCCTTTGAATGCTGATGATAAAGAAGTAAGCGAATCCAGAACAACAAAATCCGGTGTAAATCCAGCATCTTCAACAATGGACAAGGGTTCCAATTCCATGAGTAGCGGGTCTACATCCTTTGTCATCATTGCTTGGATGTCATCATGCCCACTTTTTTTATCATAGTAATAAATCTCACTAGTTAAAAATCGCTTAATTTTGAGTTTCCCAGAATCAATAAGTGATTGTGGGTCCCAACCAAACCTTCCCATATGAGTAATTATTTTCTCTTCTGGTTCTTTTAATCCCATATAATAACAATTTTTTCCATTTGAAGCATGATGTGCAAGTATCTGAAGACAAAGATTGGTTTTTCCAGATCCTGCACCGCCTGCAACAATTACAGAAGACCCTTTTGGAATTCCATGCTCAAATAATAAATCAAAACCTGGCACCCCAGTTGATATAAAATCATCAGAATATATTTCTTTAAGTTTTGTCATATTTATCCATCCACCATCTGTTGTATCGAAAACAACATTACAATTATTGTCCCACTTAGTTTGAGATATTTATGTATTTTGTATTTATATCAATTATGCAAGAAAATGATTTAACGTCGATATAAATTTAAATATTAATTTACTTAAAGTATCTTCCAAGCAACAAATACGTTTGACAAACTAGTACCGTCACTCATATAAGCAGTAATGGTTATGTGGTGTTTTGAAAAACTTAATTTATCCCAGAGCCAGGCATAAGGAGCTTCTTGATCTAGATATTCTAAATTCCCATCACAATAAAATTCGACCTTATTTACTGATCCCTCTGTACCAATAACATTAGATTTCACTTCAATTTCGCCGATAATTACAGTAATTGGTAAAGGTAAAGCCTCAACTCCGTTTAAATATAGAAAATTCATCTTTGGGTTTGTGATTACCAGTTGAGGAGATGCTGGATGGGCATACTCTTCACCACAGGTTATGAAATCGATTCCGTTTGCTTCTGGACCAGAGTAACGATCTTTTGAGAATATGTCAAAAGATGTATCCCAATGTTCATGAACACCTAAACTCTCAGATAAAAATATACCGTTATTTTCGGGATCATAAGTATTTTTTTTAGGATCGGCCGCTTGGTGTAAATAATTCTGAGAACCCTCACTTGGATTGGTACCTTCGGTGTGTAAAAAATCATACATTACTGAATCTATTGCTACAGGGTCTTGTGAAAAAAACAGGCTGTTTGTCCAATCGTTGTTAAACGGATACATCTGAAATTTACCTAAAGTTTTGTGATCTATAAGAGTTGGGTACAAACCGTCCCCAATGTAAATAAGAGTCTTTTTACCAATTTGTTCATGGGCCAATAAATCAGTTTGTGGTGTTGGGTTGCCAAGAATGTGACCAGATTCATGATACTTATGTATCTTTACAACAGGTTCGATAAAGGTTCCATAAAGATTTTTGGCTGATAACGTAACACCGTGACCTTCATTCAATGGATGTCTTTTCAAAAGGGGCATATTAATTATATAATCCGCATCCACCACACATGTCGGTAAGGTTCTGTAAAGTCCGGTTCCATCGGCAAAGTAAATTTTCTCGGAACTAGGTTGTACCTTTTGTCTGCCCTTGGCTCCACCTTCCGTATCAAGATAATTTACATTAGGAAATTCGGGTTTAAGAAATATTTCAGGGTATTTTTCGTAATAAACTCTATAAAAAAACCAATCTGCCATTGCCCTGGAAGCATCAAAAATTGTTATATCTTCTTGGTTTACACCTACTACGTTTATTAACTGATATAATAACGTCTTGACCAAATAAGGACTTGCATCTCTTTCGTTATCCTTGCTAGAATAAGGATTGTTGAGATAATCCCAACAATTGTTCAAATTAACCTTAATAGCTATCTTTTCACCAGGTCGATATCCAAATTCACCCCTTTTGTTATATTCGTTGAAATATCTAAACAAGATATCCCATGCTTCATTATCAGAATTGACACCGGCAAGTTTTTGAATTCCTTCGGAAAACATTGAATTAATAACATCTTGGTTATTGTTTGCTTCCTCCCACCAATATCCAATTAAATCCGACTTGGTGGCATTAGGATTCCAAATCCATACTACTCTGCCTGCATTGGCACCTCTTGGCGTACCAATTGGTTGCTTAGAAATTGGAATCCAAGGCTCAAAATCATCTTCACTTCCAAAGTTTATGTCTGCAAATACCATAGCACTTATTGAACCTACCATAATTAAAACAACAAGAATGCTTGGCAGTACTGCAGATGTCTTAAACTTGGCCTTTCTTAACCAAATTCCAAGTCCATGAAATAATGCAGCCCAGAAAGCAATGTAAGCTAACGCTATTGGTATAGCAATCTGTTGGCAAGGATATTGTGATCTATGAGGGGCAGGTAAAACTCTAATTAGAAACCAAAATAAGCAGGCAAATCCAACAATATGAAACCAAAGACCCCTTAGGTTTTTTAGTTTTAAAAATAATTTTTTTCTGCAAATCTTTTTCACGATGCCCCCAGAGATAATTATTACTAAAGTTGTATATTAACTTTGTTAATCGTACTAACAAATGCTATTTGGTTTTTTCCAAACGTTTTCTTATAGTATTTAAATGATTGCAAATATACTTCTCAACATTAAAATTGGAGTTGTGATCAAATGGAAAAAAACAAATGGAAATTGACAGGAATTATGATAGCGGGGATGATAGTGGTTTCAATGTTTGTTTACGCAGTAACAGTTTGGCCTACTGTCCACGGTAACTATGATTTCCCCATATACGAACTTAAAAATTTTGAAAATTATGATGAATTTAACGATTTTATGTTAACTAGCATGAACCAGTACAACACTTATAATGCACAGGTACTTGGAGGATTAAGCAAATCATTTGATGATGCAAGGTCTTCTGAGGAAATTGTTGAAATAAATGCACCCACAGCAAATGGAGTTGGAGAAACAGTTGATTTTTCTGAAACAAATGTTCAGGTTAAAGGTGTTGACGAACCCGACTTGGTAAAAACTGATGGAACCTATCTTTACATATTGTCAAACAATAGAATTGTTATTGTAAAAGCCTATCCTTCACAGGATGCTGAAATTTTAAGCGAGATAACATTCAACAATTCGTTGTATTTGCATAATCTCTTCATTAATCAAACTAAGTTAGTGGTGTTTGCTGAAAGTTACAACTATCCAATTTACAGAGAATATGGTGAATTTGAAAAAAAGGGCGATGAGGAAACCGATCTAGTAGAACCTGCAATATGGTACGATTCTCCAGATACGCACATAGTAATATTTGATTTAGCAGATATCTCAAATCCATTAGAAGTCAGAAATATTGTTGTTGGTGGCAGTTATACGGGAGCAAGAATGATCGGTCAATATGTTTACGTTGTAACTACACAATATTCTTACCAAACTGAAGTTTTTGACGGGGAAGATCCTGTTGTTCCAAGATTATTGGTAAACGGTGTATCAAGTGAAATTCCTTTAAGCGATATCTACTATGTAGATATTCCAGAAAAAAGCAGCACTATTACTAATATGGTTTCAATTAATGTCTTTGATGATTCTGAGGATGTTAATGCAGAGCTTTTCCTTTTGGGAAACAGTCAGACTCTTTACGTCTCGGAAAATAACATATATGTTGTTTACTCGGCAACTTACTATGATTATGACATGCTCAAAGAGTTCATTGATGAAACTGTTATGCCAAAGTTGTCTTCCTCTGCTCAGGATGAGTTATCAGCTGTTGATGGCCTTACACTTGATGATTACCAAAAACAAACTGTAAAAGAATGGATCATTCAAAATTACATGGAATCAATGAATGAAGAGGATTTGCAATCTATTGCTCTTGAAATTGTCAGAGAAACTGAGAGAACAATAATTCATAGAATAAAAATTTCTGATGGCGAAATCGAATACGAGGCTCAGGGCACTATTCCAGGAATTATTCAGAATCAGTTTTCATTAAGTGAATTCGATGGTAATTTGCGGGTTTCAACTACCATTTATGGATGGATGGCAAAATCTTATCTTTCAAGTTTTGAATCTGAAAATAATGTGTATGTATTGAATTCGACTCTTAACATTGTAGGTAGTTTGGAAAACATTGCCTCTGGTGAACAGATATATGCTACAAGGTTCATTGATGATAAATGCTATCTCGTAACTTATGAACAAATAGATCCACTTTTTGTAATAGACTTAGGTAATCCTACGAATCCGACAATTTTGGGCGAGCTAAAAATACCGGGTTATTCTACATATATTCATCCTTACGATGAGGAACATTTAATTGGTATCGGTCGCGAAGAACAAAAGGTGAAAATATCATTATTTGATGTTTCACAATTAGATAACCCAACTGAATTGGCAAAATACGAAATTCAGAATAGTGACGAGGAATGGTACTGGACACAATCATCTGCATTATATGAACACAAAGCCTTCCTATTTG
>JAFGPP010000094.1 GCA_016936135.1 Thermoplasmatota archaeon | reverse complement strand
TCCCGTTTTAAACAGGGGAGATAAAGCCATACTCTTCCTCAAATGCAACACTACAAATAATGGTCTTTTTGGAGCTCAAATACCAACAAGAACCTACATTTTCGGACAAGTCGTTCCTGAGATAGGATCTACTGGAGTAGTTTCGTTTACAACCCCAATGACTTACGTTGATGTTATCTATAGGTTGCAGTAGTTATATTAAGGTTAGTAATACTAAAAACTATTACAACCCCTCCTTTTTCCTTTTTGAAAAATTGTATAAATTATAATAATAGGTTTAAAAAATAAAATTTTGACTTTTTCAACTTAATGAAATAATAATTTTGAATTGAGCAATCTTTCTAAGCTTTATTAATTAATTTTCGGCATGAAACATTTGGATGGAGAATTTCCTATTGAACAGCGGTATAGTCAGTTTAAGGCTTGGGTTAAAAGATTCCGGAAATGTTTTTCGTTTCACAGTTTTTTAGAGAGTATCAAAATCTGGTATGACGCTTTGGTCTGACTCTATATTTTTTATTGGAGGTGACATAAGTTGACTATTTCTTTTTTTTTCAATGCATAAATTTTTATGCTAATTAATGTTTTTTGGTACAGAAGGATGGGCTTTCTTCTGAAATTGATAATCCTTCATAAATGGAGGTGAGGTGACCAAATATCATTGGAGGGGAATGCTTAAAAGAAAATGATAAAGCATCAATAGGAATTGGATCACTGATTATTTTTATTGCAATGCTTATAGTTGCTGGGGTAGCAGCTTCAGTAATGATGCAAGTAATGAATAATTTACAATATCAGGCTTTACAGATTAGTCAGGACACAATTCGTGATATTTCTAGTGGGTTGAGAGTTACACAAATTAGCGGATATGCTAATACTTCCAAAATCAATCAACTCGTTCTATTCGTTAGTGTTACTGTTGGATCTGAAGCAGTTGATCTTTCCACAACTACAATATCAATATCGGATACCAATACCCAATCAATATTGACATATGACAGTAATTGTTATAGTAGTTCCGTATCTAATGGCTTATTCAATACTTTAAATGCAACCAATCTCACTTCATCTAAATTTGGTATTATTGTTGTCAGAGATTTAGATGGCTCTTGTACAGTAAATAATCCAAGTATAGATAGAGATGACTTGGTGGTACTTTTAATAAACACGACTAAATGTTTTTCAGGAATAGATCCGCGAACAAAAGTAACAGGCAAGATCATTCCTCAACAAGGTATGAGCGGAGTAATAGGATTTACCACTCCAAATGTTTTTGTTGATACAATTGTAGAGCTTTTATAATCTTTCGTAATTGTTATTATTCATTTTGACCCGAAATAATTACCTTAAAAACAACAGCAATTTTTTTGAAATAAAATAATAAAATATCTCGATAAAAGATAATAAATTATCCCTTATCGTATTTGTTTAACTATAGGGGTGGCAGCAGCCTCGGTTTGTATGTGACTGAATTCTTATTAATTACAGCTCACTCCTGTTGAGGTTTCATCGAGAGAGCGGTAGTAAGCTTTTTTTCTTCTCCCGAGGCTCTTCTGGAGCTAAACAAATAACCTTTTTCTTGCTATCCTAGCATGCCCGAGATAAATATCTGAACGGCAAAGCTTGTTATTGCAACAATCCACACAAAGGGAACAAAATACAGAAAAGCTATATATTTGTGACTTCCTCTAATACTCTTCAATGTGTAGGCCAAGAGAAAACAGTGAAGTACTAGTACTGCAAAAATGATCAATAAGATGAATTCATATGTCTCTGGTGGGACAGTAAATAGTAGCGTACCCATGTTTATATTTTCTAACCCGCTAAAAGGGTCACCAGTTTCAATAATTATATTATTCAAATGTCTACTGATTACAATTGAGATATATATAGCAAATGAAATGCCAAAAGTAATACCGGCAAATAGGGAAATTGATGTATTTACAATAGAGTGTTTTTTAACTCTTAGATCTAGTATTTTCCTCATGTTTTCAGATATCATCCTTGATACTTTTCTTGGATTTGCAGCAGCGAAAGTTGCCTCCCGGAACATTTCACTAGACCGCTGAATGAAGTTACTTCCAGTGTCCACTCCAAACCACTGCCATGCTGCATCATCATCGATCCTTGTACGTAGTCTTCTGTATAAGTTACGAATGTGTTTTGTAAGAATCCCGTAATCCTTTCTACTTAAATAATACACCGACTCGTTGATTTTACTACCTTTCATGGTAGATATCGATCCTAGAGCGGGTAAAAAACCTAGAAAATTCTTCTCCTTACGCAAAATATCTTGCTCCTCAAAAAACACTTTTACCCCAACAAATGCCAATGGAGTTAATACAATAGCAGTAAGAATCTCAAATGGGATAAGATTTATTATTGAAAGGGAAAGATAATACCCTGCAATGAAGAAAAAAGCTCCAATGATACCACAACCAAGTAATGAAGATCGAAACATATTCATCAATTTTATTTCAATTTCCCCTTTTTCACCTGCTTTATGCCAAATATCATCTTGAGGAATCATGGCTTTCAAAAGATAAAGTAACATACTTTCAGCAACAATTAGCAAAAAAGAGGATAGATATGTGTAAGTTGTCATACTTTCAGCACCAAGAATCATTGGAAGGACAATCCCAAAAGACATGACAAAAATTATTGCAATGAGCATGCTAACGTAGACTTCATTAAGAATAACGATGTTTTCGTTACTAGTTTCATACATTGTTTTGTATTCCTGTATTACTGCTTCCTGCTCTGTTTCAATAAATTCACGGTGCTCTACTCCACTATCAAGACTTTGAGAAAATCTATCTAAAAAATCCTTAAAGATCTTACTGGGAGTTCGTTGTGCAATGAAGTGTAGTGTCTTTGCCATTGGATAACGCCACTGTGTTGAAAGAATAGATATTTTTTTGATTTCCTTTCCCAAAGAAGCATAAACAGATTTATCCCCAAGCATATTTACAATATCCTTTAAAGATAAATCTGAAATTGCTAAAACGCGTAAGTGAGTAATAAAAAAATGCATTTTGCTGTTGATGTCGTTTTCTTTGTTTTTCCAAGTTATGTAGGGATAAAGTATTCCTAGAAAAATGGGAATTATTCCACCAATTGCAAAAGTTAAAGGACTAAGACCCAATGGTTCAGGCAATATAAAATCCACAATAAACGGGGCGCAAAATACAACTAAACCAATAAGAATCAGCGGTAATAGTATTGAACGGTAAAATTTTTTTGAATCTTCAAGATTTGCATATGCAATTTTAAGCTGTTTAATAAAATCCTGTTGTTTTTCTTTAATAGATTTTTTCTTTTGTTTTCTTTCCATTTTTCTCACTAAATAGATATTGGTAGCCCCTCAACGCCCTCTCTATAAAAGGTCCAGATAAATTGTACTACTTCGTAATAATCAAAGATTTTTTCTTCAACCATTCTCTCAAGTATATGCTTTCTTCTGTCATATTCATCATAGATTTCTGATAAATCTGAATATCCGGCATTTTTGGCAATTCTTTGTTCCAAAATGTAACTGTTTCTATTTGCCCTGAATACATGTTTGTCTTCGATAGCATTCCATTCAAAAGCGCGGCGTGACATAATACCGTCTACTGCCCTATTATAACCTTCAATTTCATCAACAGAAAGTACTCTTCTGAGTCTTTTTCCTTTTCTCTCAACTGCCATTTGAATTAAAACAAAATCAAGATTGTCCATGAACGCCTTAGGAACATTTATTGGATCGCCGGTAAATCTTTGAATAACCTTTGTTACTGACCCTGCATGAAATGTAGTAATGCAAGGATGCCCCGTTTGCATAGCCTGAAAAACTACACTTCCTTCCACTCCTCTTGTTTCACCAGGAATAATATAATCAGGTCTTGATCTTAAAGCTGCTTTAAGTAGTTCAAATAAATCCACACTGCCCTCTTCAGATCCAGAAGTTCTGGTAAGTAATTGTTGCCAGACTCGATGTGGGACGTGAAGCTCGGGGGTATTCTCAGCTGTATAAATCTTTTTATCCGGGGGGATAAATGGAATAACTGCATTTGTAGTAGTTGTTTTTCCAGAAGCAGTCTCACCACACACAAAGAAGCTTCGCCCAAATTGCATTGCAAGCCAGACATAAGCTGCAATACCTGTATCCATGGTTCCCCAGTTGATAAGTTGTGTAACACTAATCGGCGTTTCAGCAAATTTTCTTATGGTTATACTGGGTCCCTTAACACTTATAGATTCGGGAAAAATCACATTGCCCCTACTTCCATCGGGCAGCACCCCATCCACAATTGGTAAAGCTTCACTTACAGCCGCTCCCATTTTTTCACTTAATTTTCTTGTAAATTTTGGTGCCAATTCTTTATCAATTTCAACGTTTGTTTTAATCATGTCAAAAACTTTGTGAATTGCATGGACATTTTCTCCTGTGATTATGTGAATGTCCTCAAGGTAGCTATCCCTCATAAAAGGTTCCAGGGGTCCTCCGCCGATAAGTTCCTTTGTTATTAGATATATCAAGCTTTCCTTCTGACTTGAAGTAGCTTTAATTTTTTCTTTAAAATTATTTTTTCTAAATAACCGCTCCTTTTCCAGTTCAAATTTCTTAGCTTTTTCATCAATTATGATGATTTCATCTATCAGTTCCTTTAAGGTGTCCTTTAGCTCTTCGTCAGTTACTACGCTTTCTTTTTCTGGTGCTCTTTTTACAATTATATTTAATAATTTATCATATTTTCTTTTATTATCTTCATCAAGTGTCGGCTCAATTGCTTGATATATCTTTTCCTCCATATCCGGGGTCCTGTATATATGTATAAAAACCGATCCCTTTGTTGGATATATCACATTTGGAAATTTTTCATCCTTTAATTCTCGAGGTAATTTTTTATAAAAAACAGGTGGGCCCATTTTATTTTTAATACTATTCAAATATTCACGCAGATGAAAGTGGTCCTGGAGAAGTTTGTCAACTTCATCCTGATTCATAGTTTGCATTTTTTCCCTTAATTAATTCATAAAGAAATTGGAAGTCCTCTTTCCCCTTCACGATAAAAGGTCCAGATAAACTGAACCACCTCGTAATAGTCAAATATCTTTTCTTCAACCATTCGATCTAAGATGTGCTTTCTTCTATCGTATTCATCGTAGATTTCTGAAGTATCATTGTAACCAGCGTTTCTGGCAATCTTTTCTTCTAAAATATAACTATTTCTATTGGCTTTAAATATGTGTTTATCTTCAGCGGCATTCCAAACAAAAGCAGTTCTAGAAATTACTCCATCCACTGCCTTGTTATATCCTTCAATTTCATCAACAGAAAGTACTCTTCTGAGTCTTTTTCCTTTTCTCTCAACAGCCATTTGAATTAAAATAAAATCAAGGTTATCCATGAATGTCTTTGGTACTCTAATTGGATCCCCAGTAAATCTTTGAATTACTTTTGTTACCGACCCTGCATGAAACGTTGTAATTACTGGATGCCCCGTTTGCATAGCCTGAAAAACAACACGGCCTTCGATACCTCTTGTCTCTCCAGGAATAATATAATTTGGTCTCGATCTCAATGCAGCTTTTAATAAATCGTTTAAATCTACATGTCCTTCCTTTGGTCCAGTTGTTCTTGTAAGAAGTTGTTGCCAAACGGGATGAGGGACTTGGATTTCTGGCGTATTCTCTGCAGTATATATCTTCCTGTCAGGTGGTATAAACGGAAGAAGTGCATTGGTCGTTGTTGTTTTTCCAGAAGCAGTTTCACCACAAACAAAAAAGCTTCTGCCATATTGTAATGCAAGCCAGAGATAAGCGGCAATACCTGTATCCATGGTTCCCCAGTTGATAAGTTGTGTAACACTAATCGGCGTTTCACTAAATTTTCTTACAGTCATACTAGGTCCCTTGATACTAACTTCACTACTATGAATTATATTGACTCTGCTACCATCTGGTAAGGTCCCATCTGCGATGGGTTGTCCATCACTAACTGGGCTTCCGATTTTTTCACTAAATTCTTGGGAAAACTGACTCGCCCATTTTTTATCTATGAAAACATTTGTCCTTACCATATCAAAAACTTTATGGATTAGATGAACGTCCTCTCCAGTAAGGATATGAATATCTTCGATGTAAGGATCTCTCATAAATGGTTCAAGCGGACCTCCACCGACTATGTCTTTTGTGATATCATATATAATAGACATTTTTTCAGCAGACGTCAAAGCAATTTTCCCACGTCTTGTTATCTCTAGTTTCCCACCTGATTTTTCATCAATGTATGTTATTTCATCAATGACTTCTGAGATTGCCTTTCTCAGATCGTCTTGTGATTTGATATTTGTTCGAAGATGAGCTTTTTCATACATTCGCTCCACTACAATATCTCGCTTTTCAATTTCCTTATCGTTTAATGTTGGGGTTACAGCGTGATATTCCTTATTTTCCATATCTTGTGTTCGATAAATATGTATGAATACAACTCCCTTTGTGGGATATATTATGTTAGGATATTTCTCCTCTTTCAAATCACGTGGAACCTTTGTATAAAAAGTTGGACTATCCATCTTGTTTGCAATTGACTCTAGATATTTTTTCAAGTGAGTATTACTCTCAATGAGCTTTTCTACCTCCTCTTTCCCCATCTCAGACATAATTACTCACAAATCCTTTAGAAAGCCACTCCACTTGTTTCAATGGTTAGGCCATATCCTGGCTGAACAGAAAAAGTTGTCATTGGTTCATAACGATAACGTGCACCATTGAACTTTTCGATATATATGTTATGAACTATGCCTATACCTGGCATTGATTCTCTTGTTACTTTGAAATGTATATCACAAACCATCTGCATTGTACTGTGAATTTCAACATCCCAATCATTAGGATTTGCTGAAACCATAATAATTTTACCGGAACCCTTAAGTCGATTAAAAAAACTGGTCAAATCTACCAGATTATTTTTATTTAAACTTTCACTTAAAAGTGAAGAAAGCGAATCGATAATGACTATTTCCGGATCAAAAATCTTCTTGGTGGTTGTTAATCCATGTAAAAATGTTGCCTTTGGAAGAGTTTCCGCAAGCATGACTTCAGTGGATATAAAAAATAATTTACCATTCATCAGATATTCTCTTATATCATAACCAACGGATGCAGTTTGTCTAAGAAAACTTTTTACTGTAAACTGAGTGGAAATATACGAACAAGTGGATCCATGTTTAAGAAAACTATAACAGAATCTTTGGCTAAAAATCGATTTACCTGAACCCTCCTTGCCTTCTAAAAAAACAAGGGACCCTGTAGGAAATTCTCTACCAAACCGCTCTGCAAAGCCGTCTTTCTCCCCTTTTCTTTCCAATATCAAAGATACCGTGGATTTGGTAGACATTTGCATCAACCCCCTATATTACCTGTATTGTAAATTGAAATTCATCATCAACAGCATTTGGCCCCACTAATCTTAATGTATGGTCTCCAGCGGAAATTACTGTGTTGTCTATGTATATGGTTGTGACATCACCCGGGCGTATAAGTTGTTGAGCAAAATTGTATTTTTCTACTGGTACTATTTCCCCATCAACAAAAATTGAAAAGCTTTGATTTGAAGTTATTAGTTTATTACCTCCTATATTTTTTATATAAAACAAATAATCGGAACCTGATGTAGGGATATTTTCGTTATCATTAATAACTGTAAAATCAGTGTCTAATAGATCCTGAACTCTCATCCCTCTTTCTGATAAACTGATCGTAACATTTATGGTTGCAGCTATAAATATTCCAGAAACAGAACCAGCTGCAATTATTGATGCGATGAAAAAAACAACATGCGACCCCGTTACACTAAATCCCATATTTATTCTCCTAGGAAACTACATATGTTTCATAATCTGAAATTCCCAAATTTGAGACTACTTTTAACCTAAATTGACCACTGCCCGATAAATTTTCAATAGTAAAATAAGCTGTCTTTTTTGGATATAGTTGATTCTTGGAGGAGTAGAAAGGATAAAAAGTTCCGTTAACCAAAACATTGCAATAATTTGTATCTATAACAGTACTGCCAGTATTTTCGATTGTTATATTTAAGTCATATCCACTACCGTTAGGCGCCGTTGATATGCTATCTATATTTATATCAGATTGAATTTTGTCTACCGCTCTGTCCTTAAAAGATTCATAGGAATCATTAAGATTTGTAACAACTGGTAATAAGTTACCCAAACTCATTTCTATTATAATAATTACAGAAACTGCAATAATTGCCGAAGCTACCGAAACAGATAATCCCATCCCTAGTTCCCTCCATATGAATCATTAAGAGATTATCAAATATTCCCCACTATCTACCAATTTACCAAAATGTATAATTAAAAACAACTAAATAAATATTATTACTAAAATTGGTTTTTATTTACCACTTTTGTTAATCTGGATATTTCATCATCGATTCTTTCAACAAAATGTTTATCAAATTTCATTCCCTTAAGTTTTTGAATAAACAAGAATGATTGAATATGATCCTTTGATGGAAGATTGTTTACATCTTTTTTTGAGCTTTCTTTTGTTTCCTTTCCAGCTGTTATTCCATTTGAATAATCAATTAAACTAATTTTAGTATCTTCGGTTATCCATTCAACGTCGACATAATAATCTAATATTTCTGGAAGATTAATTCGCCCACATTTATCAATAAGGAATTGTAACCACTTCATTAATACAATAATGCCCTGGGGATCAGTTGGAATTTTGGATAAAGGCACAAGATCAAGGTTATGTTCATAGTCCGTTAATGATGTTTCTAGATTTTCGGTTTTTTCTGAACCAACCATATCCGACGCTTCATTACTTTTTCCATGCAATATTCCTGAAAACCCTCCTTCAAGTATCTCTATTCTTTCCTTCAACTTGTCCATATCATCGGCAATCGTTTTCATATTTTCATCGGAATTTTCTCCTAGATTTTGGTTAGGTTGATCCTTGATATTTTTCATTTGTTCAATCTGAGAATTTCCTTGAGAGTCTATTACACTTCTTATTCTTTGGGCCAACATGCGAAGCTGTTCTTTTGTAATAGTTACTTTTTTTTCTTTCAAACGTTTTTCCAATTTTTCAGCGATTTTTGCAGGTAGAACATTATTTGTTACTAGGGAGGATAGTTCAGCTCCTAAATCAAAATCCTCGTTACGAGTAACTTTGCTCTCCACCTCGTTTTCACCCATGCTGACTTATACCTTATTTAAGTTTTCAATCTTTAAAGTTTCGATAAATTCATCAATAATGGAATCGATTTTGCTGTCCACTGAAATTTGACCAATTGACATTTCAATAATTTTATCTAGTTCATTGTCGCTAAGCTGATCTGAAACATATTTACTATCTGAGTTAACCTCATGTTGGATCATTATCCCGCCTGATTCAATTGTGTCTAATCTTTGTCTAAGTTCATCAATTGATTTTGTGAAATTTTCTAACATGTCTAAACGTTTTTTTGTAACTTTTGAAATGCCAACAAATGGATTCATTTGTTCAGATACAATTTCATAAAGACTAACTAGATCATCCAAATCCTTTGATAACGCATCCATTTTTTTAGTAATGTTGCTGATATCATCTCGATTCTTCTTAATCTGAAAATCAAAATCCTTGATGCTTTGTAAAACCGCACGACGTTGTTCTAAAGCTTCCCTGCCTGAAGAACTTGTCGATTCCTCATGTATGGTTTCAATTGAAGAAGAGTTTTTAATTTCTTCTGTTGTATTTTTTTCATCCTCCTCAGCTTGCTTTCCTTCGTCTGAAGATTCTTTGCTATCTTTCTCATCCTCTTTATTACTTGAATCAAGTTTAATAATTCTTCTTAAACTTTCTACATCCTCTTTATTCTTTTCAGGGGATCCATTTTGTTTTGGTGCTTTTTCCATTGATTGTTTGGTTTCGACATTTGAAGTATCGACAGAATTTATCTCTACCTTGGCCTCACCAGCATTAGAGTTATCTGTAGAGTCACCACCAGGTTTACCCATCTTCAGTTTTATCGGCATCCCTCCCGGTTATGGATATTTACCCTCTTGAGAAGCAATGGTATTTTGAGTATATATACTTTTACTTATAATTTTTTAAGAATGGGAATAATGTTAAAGAGTCATTCTAATGAAATAGAATTTTCATTAGATGGTCAATAAAACGTATCAAACTAAATCATAACTTTGCACTTTTTGTTATTGATCAATCTATATATGAAAAAGCGAAAATTCTCTCAATTGAATTTTTCTAACTGCTTTTCAAAAAAGTGAAAAAGTCTTGAAATTAATCAAAAAGATTTTAAAACAAATAATCAATTGAAGTAATATAATCTAGGCGGGTTAAAACAAATTTTAACAAAGTGGAGAGATGGTTGAACATATAGAAAAAATTGAAGATCAAAATTCCTTCAATATTAGTGTTAATGAGAAAAGGTTGATACTAGGAATAGATAAGGACGGTAGAATAACTAGATTCAACGACGAATGTGAAAAGTTGGCTGGATTTTCACAGGCGGAACTTTTGAATAAAGATTTATCTAGTGTTTTATTGCTTTCGCCAGATCAATTCGAGAATTTTTTTAAATTTACAGATCAAAACAAACCGATCAATGATTTCGAAATTCCGATGTTAATTCAAAATGGCGACACAATACCCGTCTCCTGGAGTAGCTTTCCAATCAAGGATCCAATTGCCGGGACTGTAAAAAAGGTAAGTCTGGTAGGAAAGCCAATTTTTACCAAGGAACCGTTTGAAAAATATTTTTCAGAATTAAAAGATTTAAAAAACCGTGTTAAAGTAGAAGACACTTCAAAGAAATCCGCCGATAAGAACAAGGTGTTGTTTTCTCTAGGTGGCAAAAGGCTTGTTCTTAAAAGAAAAACAAAATCTAAACTTAAAAAAACAGACGAAAAAAAAGAAAAATCGCAAGATGAAAAAATAAAAGTCCGTGTCAAAAAGAAAAATATTGCTGAACAAAATTTAGAATTAAAAAAAATAATTAAAAGTTTACAGAAAAAAAACAATTTTTTGTTGGCTGAAAAAAACAAACTTGAGAAAAAACTTAAAAAAATTAATCCATCAAATGATGAAATCGACGCAAAAGAAATTATTAAATATTTTAGAAATGCGCCTTATTATTATCACAAAGTACTCAATTTTTTACTCGACGGCATTGGCATTTCCCAAAAAAGAGAAGAATTTCGAAGAATGAGCGAAGAAACTAAGATTAAAAAATCAGAGATGGAATTGCTTGAATCTGAAATAAATAAATACAAGAAAGAATTCAATAAAAAACTTGAGGAAATGCGAGAATGGCGAAGAAAATTAGAAATTGCTGAAAACGAAATTAATAGACGTAGAAAAGATCTTGTTGAACAAGAAAGCATGTTCAGCGATCTGTTGTTTTCATCAATTGACAGCGCATTTGATTCAAAAATTTTAAAAGACGATAGTTTAAATAGCGAAGATTATTCCAAAAATTCTTATGAAAAATCAGAAAATATTTTTGATCATATTAAAGAGCCTGCAGCAATAATTCAAAGAGGTAAATTAAAAAAAGTAAACAATTCTTTTGCATCTTTAGTTGGATATGAAGTTGAAGAATTGAATAACAAGAGCTTAGTAAGTATTGTATCAGATGAATCATATCCGATAATTGAGCAATACTATTTAGATAGGTTGAAAGGAAATGAAACAGCCTCCTATAAAACAACTTTTATTACAAAAGATCAAGAAAAAATCGATGTGATAGTTCATAGCAAGCCGACGACATACCAAGGCGAAAAGGCAGAAATTACGATTTTGAATAATTCTAAAATACTTGAAAATATCGAAAAATAGTAAGATTAATATGATATTTTTTAGATAAAATAAATCTAAAAGGTACTGAGAAGTTAATTGCTTGCAATCCTTATGACGATATTGAATTTTAATATTAAGATTAAGGAGGGAAAATTTCAAATCAACAAATAATTTCTAAGCACCTCTAAAAGCAAATTATTTATATTGCTTAATTGTTTATATTATAAAGGGAAAAAAGGATGGGATAATGGGTCAATATTTAGTGTTAGCAATAACACTATTTGTAAAAATTATATTCAAGTTTAATCAAAATAAAAAATTAGTATATTATGACAAAAACCTAAGTCAATTTTTCATTACTCTTTTTTTAAAAAGGGAGGAAATTAAAACATGATTGAACGTAAATCCTATTTTGTCATGTGGATTTTTATTTTTTTACTATTGTTTCCAGTAGTTTATTCAAATGTAGTTTTTCAAACAGGTTATTTGTTATTTTCAGATACTAATGGAAAAAATAAGACCGATATTACTGTAATAACTATTCAGAGCTTTCCAATTGTTGGAGGTCAATGGACTGTAAGATTTACCACGGTTGGCATGGCGGATTTAATAATTAGCGCAGTCAATGGAACTAATTGGAAAAATAATGAAAACACGAATGATTTAGAATTTCAATTTATTAAAAAAGGTGACACGATATTGGAATATGAATGGACTGATAATAAAATTTGCATAAGAAATTTTTCATCCAATGAAGTATGTTATGAAATCTCAAAGATATTTACGCAAGGAAAGCACACCTTGATGTTTAAATTTGGCGATGATATAGCGTATGCAAATAATGACGCAACAAATTGGCGGGATTCTGATTGGGGTTGCAGAAAAGCAATAACGATAAATTCATCACAAATTAATTCAGATTTATCCAATTTTCCAGTTTTAATTAATATCACAGACGCTGATTTGAGGGACTATGCACAAGATGGCGGAGAAGACATTACATTTATTTCTTTTACGGATAACACCACAAAATTAAATCATGAGATCGAATATTTTGATGGTGCAACTGGAGAGTTGACAGCATGGGTAAATGTAACAAGCATTAGTTCTTTGAAAGATACAAGAATTTGGATTTATTACAACAATAGTGCTTGCTCAACTCAAGAAAACCCATATGACGTCTGGAATTCTGATTATGTTGGGGTATGGCATCTTTGCGAAACTGGTGTCGGAAATGACAATGATTATTATGATAGTACAGGTAATGAGTATAACGGTACTGGGGGGGGACCACCAAGCAGTGGTGACTTAGACGATACACCCGCAAGAGAACAGGGGCTTTTTAGTTATGCGCAACATTTTGATGGTGTCAATGATACAATTTTTACCCCGTTGATAAGTACCGACAGTTGGGATGAAATAACTGTTGAAGCTTGGATAAAATCTGATACTATCAATGATGAAATAGTATTTTCAAAATCATGGGGAACTGGAGAAAACGAACAGATTTTCATTTTAGGTATCAACTCAACTTATGAAGGTAGGATTAACGCAAGCATTCATACAGATGGGTCTGGTGGGGGATTTAGTACCATGTACGGAAGTGGCGAAATAGGAACAGATTCATGGAGATACGTTGTTATTACATGGAGTGCATCAGCTGAACAATTCGAATTATTTCAGGATGGTCAGGATGTTGGAGGTGGGGCGATGGATGGAGACACTCTTTATGATTATTCTTCTGATCCCAATCCATGTATTGGCAATTATAACGGTAGCGATGACAGAAATTTTGATGGTTTAATTGACGAATGTCGCATATCTAATATTGCAAGAAATGCAAGCTGGATAAATACTTGTTTTAATAACGTCAAAAATACAAGTACATTTATTAAATTTGGAAATCAAGAAAATATAACTGATACCGCTGTAGATTCAATTAGTCCCTATAAAACATCTAATCCATCAGTTACAATTACAGCAAATGCCCACTCTGATTTAAATAATGTTACTCTTTGGTATCGTTTTTCTTCAGACAATTCCAGTTGGAGTAGGTGGATGGAAAATGAAACAGATGCAAGTTCGGCAGATGGCTGGAGATGGTCTTTTAATTTCACTTTGGCTAATGGCACTGGATATTATGAATTCTATAGTGTTGGAAAGAAAGCAGGATGTAATAGTGAAGCAGAACCAACAGCGGTAACCCCAGCTGATGCAATAGTCTGGGCCACACCTTATGCACCGACAATTACGGGTGAAACTCCCCAAGACGAAAGTATCGAAAATATTTTAGTGCCAACCCTTAACGTAACTATTTATGATTTAAACGATAATCTTTTAGATGCAACCTGGTGGTCGAATAGCAGCGGGTCTTGGGTTCAATTTGCATCAAACGAAAACATTGATGTTAGCGAAGGCCCTGTATCAATTTACAAGATAAATTCCAATTTTAGCGATTACTTAGAAACGTATTGGTGGAGTGTAAATGTAACGGATGACAATTCTTGGACAAATGAGACCTATAGTTTTGTTACAAAAAAAAACATTGCACCAGCGATAAACGCATATGATATAAAAAATATCAGCGGTAATTCAAAAAAAGACAATAAAACAGGTATTTTGATAAATAATAATGAATACTATTTTTCGATTAATATTACTGATCAAAATGGTTGGCTCGATATTGAATATATTGATGTCAAGGCGTGGTATGACAACGGAAGCGATAGCTCCACTTACAACGAAACTGAAGGAGGAAATATTAATATTTTTTTAAGATACGAGAATACATCAGGACTGTCTAATTTCAAATTAATCTGGCCAGCTGATGAGGTAGAACTAATTTTATCTAATTGCACTGAATTAATAATAAATGAAACGACCAGGATTGTTAATATAAACTTTAAACCTAAAAATCAGGTACGATGGGCAAGTAGTAATGGATCTTGGACAGAAACTGATGATGCGTTTGATGATCCATACTCTTGGAATTTCAAAGTTGAGGTTAATGATTCTGGGGATTTAAATGATAGCAAAAAAGGGGAATATGGAGTCGATTTTTATTCATGCATATCTGTAAATCCCCTTTGGGTAGAGATTACTAGCGCCCCAGGATTTAATGATACATCCGACATTTTTACTATTACTTATTCAACTAATTATGATTATAAAATGATGATTTTTCTTGAAGAAAATCTTACTCATACCCAATGTGAGGCAACTATTCCAATAAAAGATAATCTAGTAATTCTTGAAAATGCAGACCCTTACGATGACATTAGCGAAAATAAAACATTTACAGGAATCGGTATAGATCATGCAATTTATATATTTACTACATCGGGAATTTACCCAAAGAACAACGTTAGTCAGGATGTTGATGTTCAGTTCAGAATGTATGTGCCTCTAGGCACAATTAGTGGAACTTATTCTGCAAATATTGCGACTAAAACAATACAAAATGAGAATTAATGTCATTAGGTTTTTCAAATAAATAGTTGTAACCAAATTTTTTCAAAATAGTATAATTACCTACATAATTACAGACACATCTGGTTGCACAAATACATGCAAACAAACTTTAAAAATACAAAGTCGATTATTTCAGCTGTATAAACAACATGAATAATTCCTTAAAATAATATTGATGGGATGTGGATAGGATGGGAGAAAGAAAAGGTAAGATACTGTCGACGCTAGTGGTAGTAACCTTAGTTCTAACAATGTTTGTTAATGTTTCAAGCAATGTTATTGTTTTTAAACCGTTTTTAATAAATACAAGAGCAGATCCAAATTGTGCAGATAATAATACCGGTTGGCATAATAGTACAACATTGAATGTTACAATCGAAGCTCCTTGGCCAAGAATTTTATGGTATGATTTTCAGATTTGTACTTCCTATACTGGATCTGATCTTCCCCCGGCTAATGGTACTGGCGAAACATGGATATCCAGAAGAAATGCAATGTGTGAAGTAGATAATGAAACATGGTATAGATTTATTATAAATATTAGCAGTGATCAAGGATGGGATAATATTGAATGGATTAATATTTCAGGTTGGCACGACAATGGAAGTGACAGCGATGTAGACGGAAGTCTTAACGGTGTTGGTGGTTATAACCGCTCCAATAACTTTGGAGCTAATAGGAATTTTTTCTTGTATTATGATAATAGATCTGATAGTACTCCATATTTCAACATAACTTATCCATTAACCGGCTATGAGTTTACAATTGGTAATTTTACAGAGACTGAAACAAATGATCCCTTAGGAATAACAGCGACTGAAACAAAAAACATGACATTTATGTTTAAGCCAGGATTTCAATTTAGATATGCATCCGGCCCTGGGGAGGGTCAAGCATGGGTCAATGATTCCGTTTCTTGTGAGAATGGTTTCTCTAGTGGAGATGGTTATAATTCGAGCAGCAATTGCTGGGAATCCTTTGATAATATTTGGTCATGGAATTTCAATATAACCGCAGAAAACAAGGGTGAACGATGGGATGATCCATCATACAAATCTTGGGCAAGAGATGAATTTGGAGTGTATGCCTATACTGAAATTGTTAGCGCAGGATGGCCAGTAATAGAAGGAGCACCAGGAGGCGTTTACTCAACTAATAGTTCAAGCCATTTTAACCAGGTTGCCTATGGGGGTGATGGCAATTCACATAACATAACTGTTCGCACAAGGTCAAATGGCAACTACACCTTAACGGTCAGTATAGCCGATTTAGTACATGCTGCTAATCCAGCCTTTACGCTTGACAATAAAACGATTTATGTAAGGGGAGGAAACCTAACTAGTCAGATTAACTTCAGCGATGACGGTCAGGCAGTTGTATACCTTTATGGAGCAGGCTCAGGTAATGATAGTTTAGACTGGATAACTGGTTGGCAAAGTCATGAACACAATGGAACATGTAAGTACGCTGGAGAAACTGCAGATGATACTGGTTTATCTGCAACCTATCCTAACTTCTATAACGCAGCAACATACGATAGCGACAATTCTGCAAGTCATTGGATAGAATATGCATGTAACATTCCATTGGGTCAACAAACTGGTGTTTACAGAGGAACACTTTACTATAGACTAAGAACCCAGACACATTAGGATATTTATATATCCTAATTTTTTATTTTTCTAATTTTTTATTGGGAGTTTTAGTTAATTTATAATATATCTCATTCTAAAAAACTATTACATATCCATTAATCTGTTACGATTTACGGATATACTGTTAATCCTATCGCAGTTCAACAATTAAATTTTTGTTATTTTTACATTACTGTATTTTTCAATTTTGATTTTTTTCCACCAAATCTTTATATACTGTTAATTGACAACAATTAACGTGTTTATATTTAACACGATATAACTATCGTGGTAAATGTAAGGAAACGATGGTGGAAAAAATGGAAAGGAAATCAAGAACAATAACGCTTGTTGTAATAGCATTATTAATAGCTTCATTTTATCCAAGTTCAATTCCAGTAAAATTTATCATTTTTGATGTTGGAGCAGGCAGCATTAGTAGCGCATGGTATAACAGTACAACATTAAATGTAACAGTTCTTCACTTTGATCCAGTAATCAATTGGTATGATTTTCAATATAATAACTCTGGATCTTGGGTATCTAGATTGAACCAACAAATTGATATTGATAACACATCCGAGTACAGGTTTATTGTTAATATTAGTAGCGATCAAGGTTGGGATGATATTGATTATATAAATATTACTGCTTGGCATGACAAAGGAGATGAAAACACGTTATATAATGATACATTGGGCGGAAATATTAATTTGAGATTACAATACATCAACACAACAGGTACTCCAAGTGTAATATTTAATTGGCCAAAATTAGAGGTAACATTTAATGAATGGAAAGAAACTTTCGTTCAACACCCATATGGACTTCCTGGTGTAACAGAGACAAAAAATTTAACATTTTCATTTATACCTGGATATCAATTTCGATATGCCCCTGGGCCAAATGGTGGTTGGAACACGTCTAAAAAAACCACTCTAACAGGTTCATCGTGGACAAATTTAAATAATGCCTGGTCTTGGAACTTTAACATATCTGTAACAGACAGTGGAGAGAATAACTCAAATATCCGTCTGACATCGTGGGCAGCAGATGAATTTGGAGTGTATGCCTATACAGAGATTGTTAGTGCAGGATGGCCATACCTTGTTGGAGATCCTGGACAGAATGTTTCTGTAAATGATGCCGGTGGTAGCGGTAATATTAGTTTAAAGACACGCTCAAACGGCAATTACTCGCTTTCAGTCAATGTTTCGGACTTGATTCATGTAAACGATCCAACTGAAACTATACGTATTGAAAATGATACTATTTGGGTAAGAGGAGGTAATAGGACTGTATTTGATAACTTTAGTCAAACATCGGGCGAATCGGTTCATTTATATGGGATTAATGGTGCAAGCGATTACGAGTTAGCAGAACCAAATGGTACTAGAAAATTAGCTACAGATGATGGGAATCCAGAAAAGAAATCGTATGATGGTTTAGGAATCGAATACAAATGTGATATTCCCTTAGGTCAGCAATCAGGAGAATACAAGGGTGTTATTCGTTATCATCTAAAAACACAGTTATAATTTACAATTTATTCCTACATGGGTTTAATACCCCGGAGCTCTGCTCCGGTTGGTTTTTATCTTTCTAACTCATTGTCAATTTGATGAAAGTT
>JAFGPP010000093.1 GCA_016936135.1 Thermoplasmatota archaeon | reverse complement strand
TTGAGATGTGGTTACGGACAATTCTGTGGAATGTGCTAATTTATCCAAGGTGAGAATAATGACACAAAGCATACAAAATTTAATGTTATTTTAAAGTTCTAATCGTTTTCAATTAAAATTTATTATAATATTGCATCTACCTGAAAAAATTATTTTGTAAGTTATTTTTTTCTATTGAGAAATATGATGATAGAAATAAGTGCAATAAAGAAAGTAAAACCCGGAATTTCATTACTAGGCAAGTCTGCATTTTCGTATTCATTTGGATTTTTTGAGATATTTGCGAATGTTGATATATAAGAGGTTTTGTTGTTAGAATCTGTTAAGGTTAAAGTAACTGTATAATTGCCAATTTGGGAGTATAAATGATTTTCAGTCATGCCTTCTCCTGTCGAGCCATCACCAAAATCCCAGCTACAGGAAAAGATATCTCCATCTAGATCGTAACTACCTGAGGCATCAAAAACGATAGATACGTTGACTACTTCACTATATGGACCACCTGAATTCGGGATGGGTGCAGAATTTGAAGGTTCCGAACTCTTAACGATGATTAGACTTTTTTTATCTTCATTTGACCATTCACCTTCGTTGTCTCTAACCTTAAAATATACAATATGGGTGCCCGCTGAAAGATCTATTGAGGTGAAGGTCTGTTGGTTACTTAATATTCCATCAATACTAGAACGCCATTGATATGCATTTACATATCCGTCATCGCTTCCGATGCCGTGAAAATACACAGTACTACTGAAATTTGCCTTGTTTGGATTGATGGCTATGATTTGTGCTGTAGGTTTTTGATTTTGTGGATTACTGATGGGGTTTACTACTAAATTAGAAGTAGCATATTCCGACCATTTATCTTGATCATCTTTTGCTCTGAATTTAATAGAATGGGAACCAACCGATAACGTTGAAGTTGAAAAATCTTCGGAATTGCTCAGCCCTCCATCTATTGAAGAAGTCCATTCCCACTGGATAATAGTTCCGTCATCGATTACTTGACCATCAAAATAGACTATTTGTCTATGGATACTTGGACTTGGACTGATGGAATTTACAAATGCCAGCGGCTTTTGATTTTGACTGACAAAATATCCAAGAGGGTATCTATCTTGGTTGCTACCTCCAGATATCTCGTATGGGGTATCTCCAATACCATCTTCATTTGAGTCCTGACCAGTGTAATCATCCCAAAAATTGCCTTCCCCACCATCGTCCCAGGAATTGGTGTTGGGGTCATTTACATTTATATTATTATCAGAAAATATGTTGTGATGGAAGATATTTTCTATTGATGAAACTAGACGGATACCATAAAGATTGTTTCCAGAAATAGAATTTTGAGTAACGATATTTGAAGAACATGACGCTGAAAAATATATTCCAATTCTCTCATTATTTTGAATTGTATTGCCTATGATGGTGTTTTCAGAGGAGCCCGACAAGTGTAATCCGTTTGCGTTGTTGTTCTCGATTGTATTTCCATTTATGGAGGAACTGGTTGAGCTTGAAAGATAAATACCATTTTCTCCATTTTTTACTATATTATTGCTAACAATGCAACTAGAAACTGCATTTAGAAAAATGCAGGCGTAATGCATGCTTAAGCCTGCATTATTTTTTATCGTAAAACCAGAAATATCTACTCCATTTACAATTATTTCAACCGTATGTTTACTGCTACTTACACCGTTTATTAACGTATTAGCGCGATTTTCTCCACTTAATACTACGGTTTTATTAATTATAATATTTTCATTATAGGTACCGCTGTAAACATATATAATATCACTTTGATTTGCATTGTTTATGGCATCTTGAATTTTTGTATAATCTCCCCCTCCATTGTCATCAACATATACTGTACCTGCTGATATGCTATAGCTTAGAATTAGGAAAACAAGGCAAGTCATTATAATGCAAAACATTACCTTGAATACAAATGTATTAAGATATCTACACTCCATCTGCACCAACCATATATTATCTATTTAAGGAATTATAAATATTTGCTGTGTTATTATGCCATTGCAACAAAATATATTATCAGAGAATTGTAAACTTTCGACCTTAAATTAATAATTATTAATGCTTTGGTAGCCAGTTTGACAACTTTGGCAAAATTATTTATAAAGTTGAAAAAAGCGCCCCGGCCGAGATTTGAACTCGAGTCCCAAGCTCGACAGGCTTGGATGATGGGCCACTACACTACCGGGGCTTGAAATTTTTATGCTAGGTGGTAAACACGCACCTTTCTTTAATTTTTTCCCCTAGAAATTACAGGTTGGTCTTACTGGTTATATCTAATGTAACAAAAATAAATTGAACCTTTTAAAATATGATTCATTTATCAACTAAGTTGGTTCTCGGTTTGGGCTAAAACCCTTAATGTCATACTCAGCAATATCTTGCTCGATATCATCATAGTTACCTGCTTCTACTCCGTACATCATTAAAGTCATATTTAAAAGATCCATAAGTCCTGTTTCATTTGTAACAAATGCAGCACCATTTTGAATTGTAATATTTTCAGCCAGATATTTTAGATACATACTAGCATTATATCTAAGCATTGTTAATATTGCACCAGAATTAGTTAATTTTACATAAAGATCTAGTAACTCAAGATAATTGTCATAGGTAGTGTGTTTTTTTGTGTTATTGAAAAAATCAGAAGCACTCTTAAAATTAAGATATGAATTCAAATATTTAGGCATAGCATTCGAGGAGTTATCAATCGATCTATTTTTGTAATCATATATTTTAGAAATATTTTTTTCTGATAATGCACTTGTGTAAAATAAACTTGCTAAATCAAAATGATAATTACCAAACGCCCTAAACTCCCTGGCAGAATCGAGTAAAACAGAAGATTCAAGAAAATTATTTGTAAAATTAATGTTCATCTCCTCAATATTTTCGATTTCCACTGTATGTCTGGCCGTCAATTGATCTATTTTTGTTTGGTTAACAATATCTGCTAAGAAATAAGTTATTACAACGACTCCTATCATGACTGAAAAAAGCATTATGAATAAATTCCTATCAAATATCCTAGCCACTTTGCCACCTCTTGATACTTTATCAATTTATTGTTATTTATAATCCTACCCTATGTTCATCCCAGAATATCATTGGGCATACTACTGCGTCTAAAGTCGAACTCCATTCAATACATGCAAGATTTGAAAAAGGTGGACCAAGAGTAATATCAGTTTTTACATCTACTAATATTCCTACATCTTTGTAAAGTGAATAATTGATAAATCCGGGTTCGTTTCTCTCAATTTTTATCTTATACCAACCATTGTAAAGATATCCAAATGTATCAGTGTACAACTGAACCCATCCATTGGAACTCGGACTCCAATAAAATAAAGTTAATAACCAATCTACTGGAGGATTGTAACCCATGTGAGCATATTCAAATTTTAATCTTGCAATATCATTTCCTGCTCCATTTTTAAATGTTAAATACAGGTCTGAACCTTCACTTACATTTCCGCAAGCAAACCAGATTTCCCACCATTTTATATCCCCGTCTAATTTGGAAAGATTATAGTACCAATGCTGAGGACTTCCCGACAATCGTAATTTGGTCTTAAATGACTTAGCAGTGCTGTATCTGTAACTATTGACAACCTCAAAAGCACTTCCCAGTACACCAGAACTTGTGTAAAACCATTCACGTCCAAAATAATTTTGTGTTGCACCACTTCCAGCAATGTCATCTGAAAAGTCCTCTATAACAAATGATGGTGTTTGAAACGCAGAAACAATCAAAACAGTTGGGTCATCATCATCAGTATATCCATCTCCATCCTGATCTATGCCATCATCATTGTGAGGATCATCAGTAAGCTCAGTTTTATCATTGTTTCCATCTTCATTTGAGTCCCAGTATACTGTTCCCTGATTGGAAATTAATGCTCCATTGCTTAATGAGGAATTAATTTCTACTTCAAAATTTATTGAAACGCTACTTTCAGCATTTATTTCTCCATTCCAGATTATTTTATTTCCTATTAGATCATAGCTGATTGACCCAGAAGTACACGTTTCAGAACCATAAACAAAAGAGGTATTTTCTGAAATTATATCCTCAAACTCGTTGCCCGGATTGTCATGTTGGTCTGCTGTACCCGTATTACTTATTGTTACAGTATATCTTATGACATCGTTACATTCCACATCGCCGCCATTTATATCCAAAACTGTTTTTCTAGCAACAATTTCTGTTTTTGCATATCCCGAAAACATAAGATTATCTATGTAGGCTGCGCTGTCTACCAGATTATCATATTCATCTTTTAGATTTATAGTAACAGTTATTAATTCATATGGTGAAACTTGATGAGAAATAGGGACTAGATCAGATGCACCAGCATCAGCACCTGGTGTACGTGGAGTAGTGTCTACCCAGTCAATACCCCCCGGATTGCCGCTACCGGCAAATATATTGAATCCACTACCTGTTAGATAATTGGAATTTAATACGAAATAACCACTGTTAACATCGAAGATATATTTTGATATTCCCTGAGAGGGTGAATTGACGGTAATTATTAACTTATCGTTATACTGAGTACCTATGTATTCAGGATATTCTGCGCTTAAGAACTGTACATCATAATAAAGATAGTGCATAAAAGGTGGTACTTGTAAGGTCATTGTAAGTGTTACTTCATCTCTTGGATATCCAAATTTTCCGCCTGAGAACCACGATCCTCTTTCATCTCCAGGATTTGTCGAATCTGTCGTGACGGGTATGTTTCCTGCAATTCCTGTACTGAAAAGCGAAAAAGTTGGACCATTAGTTGGAGACAATATGCCAAGTGATGAAAGAACGGCTGATTGCCTATGACCAAAAGAATCAGAATCGGTATAATATGAACTAACTAGTACTGATTGATCAGCAAGGATAGAAAGTGCAAGATCCTGTCCATTATAAGAACCTGCATTAACAATATTCGAAGGAAAAATAACTATTATTAGATAAAGAATTGCTAAAATGGCAATAATTCTTCCGAAATTTTTTCTTTCATTTACTTTTATCATTTTTATCATCCTCCACCATAGTTTACAATTACTAATTGATTAGATTCAAATTCGATATCATCCAAAATACCATCGTTGGGAGTAACCTTACAAATCCATATTTCACCGAAGTTAGTTTCGTCAGAAACAATTACACTTCTACTGGTATCGCCATACCTTGAGCAAAGGTAATTTTGATATATTTGCTCACCTGATAAAACTCTATTATAAATATGCAATTCATCAACAAATCCTGTAAGATTATTTTCATTTAAAATTTGTAAACCAGTTACTAAAATACCATCAACACCTGCCTCTACAACGGATCCAGCTCCAAGATCAGATGCTTCGAATCTAATTTTTACTTGATTATTTAAATTAATGTAATCTTCAGCTTTAAAACTATATTCTATCCATCTTTCTGGAAGTGGCGTATTTGGCCCAATGGAATCAACTAATATCCATGAGGAACCATCGTCATCTGAGATGTAAACTCTGAAATAATCGTTATTTGGATATTGCCCAAAATTGTTCGTATACCATATGGCGTATTTTATTTCTGCCTCTGCTAAACCACTTAGATCAATAGTAGGCGATATTAACCAAGTAATTCCGCTGTCAACGTCAGAATTTCCTCTTACATTATCAGTTAAATAACAGTAACCTGAACCATCATAGTCAGTTGGTGGATCCCCTCGACCGTCATTAACTGGAATACCTCTTTCCCAAGCCCCATCTGTTATTGAAGGATCATTTTGAACTGTCCAACCTTTATCGGTTTCAAAATTATCAGAAAAAATTGTGATATACCCGCTCGTTTGTGTTTGGGTGATTCCCTTGCCAATGTAACCATCGGGCCGATCACCAGAACCCAATTCTTCTAAAGGTAAGTGAACACTTGTGAAAACCTCAAGATTTCCATCTACATAAATTGCAGAGTAACCTGTTACTGAATCATACGAAGATGCTATGAAATGCCATGCATTATCACTTACATTAATAGTACCAAATGTATCTACAGGTATACCGCCGACGGTTGTTGTCCATTTCAAAAATCCGTTTGATATTGCAAGTTCAAAATATTTACTTCTATTGAAACTAAGAATTGTTGCAGAAGTTTTATTCGTCTTAATCCAAGATTCAATTGTAATACGATCTATATAATTGCTGCTGAAAAAATATGGAAGTGAAATAAAATCATCACCATCAAAATAGTAAGTTCCTCCTACAATACCACTTTCATTCCATGTCGCATTTGTTATTGTACCTAGATTTAGATTGCTTACATAATCTTTTACAACAACTGAATCATTTGAGTCAAATGGCATTATAAGGCAGGCATATGAGCCACAGTCCACAGACCAGTTGTAAATATATGTCAATGCATTAATTGAAGGATTAATCGTGTAATTATAACAAATAAGATCTTCATCAACTGTGTTTGTCATTAGGCTTGAAATTAACATTGGAGTAACAGATGATCCCCCCATATCTTCTCTTCCACTGAGTATTCCATCAAAAATAATTTGTTGTCCACCTTCTTTATCAATTCTATGGACAATAACCTGTATTTTATCATCTTCTGAAAGAAGAGAGATACTAGAGAGAATATTGTATTCTCCAATCTCCCATGATGTATGAAATTCTTGGGAGTCGATTAATAGACCATCTAGATCCCAAATATCAATTTTATAAGACGGAATTGATTTTCCACCGACGTGTTCAATTATTGGTATACCAGCGTTGTTTACATATCCAATGAGTTTACTATTTGGTTCATTTGATCCGAAAGGGAGAGGAAATACATAAGTGTATATTATTGAAAATGTGACGATAGCTACAACTATAAGCAAAATACCACCAACTAGTTCTGAAACTGCACAACAATTAGCGGATAAGTTGTATAGCTTCATCTCTCCCTAACCTCAAAATAAATTTTGTTACTATTAATATTTAAACGATTCGTGTAATTTTTACAAATTGAAAAAATATTTTTTAGAACATAAATTTGAAGATAATAAATGATATCAAAACAAGGATGAAACCAAATCTTACACCAGATGAAATTCGACCATCCATCATAAATCCGCCCAATAGTCCTCCTCCGATACTCTGTACAATTACAAATGAAAAAAACATGTATTTTAATAATGTGTGGTCAATTTGGGCAATTCTCATATTTCCAATTGACTGTCCAACCATCTGGTCCTGAAGATCAAAAATCGCCTGAAATATTGTTTTATCTATAATTAAAATCACTGCAAGAAATACAAAAAAACTGATAAATATTACAACACTGTACATTGACATTTCTGCCTTTCTTTGCTCTTCAACTCTTTTAGCTTGATCGATTTCTTTTGCTGCTGCGTTGAAAACAGAGGCGGTGTTTCCACCAATTTCTAATGCTTTATTAACTGTAATTGCCATCCTTTTAACAGTATTAGTACCCATTTTTTTTGCAAAATTATTAAGAGCATCTTTTACAGAAATTCCCCAAGAGAGTTGTGATGCCATTCTCTTTAATTCGGGAGTTAATCTTCCGTGTTCCCCTACTGCAGCTGAACTGATAGCATCATAAACTGTCATTCCTGAGGCTGTAGAACCACTGATTTCCCTTAAGAAGTCAGGTAATTGATCTTCTATGTCCTTTTTCTTCTTAGATTTCAGATGATTATAAAAACCGATAGGCCCAATTGCAAGAAGAACCCCAAATACTAAAAAATCCACTCCTGAAAAAATCTCCTCAGGGAATTTAACAATACCGACCATGGTTAAAAAACCCAAAAGAAAGAAAAAAATCGAGCTACAAGATGATAATGCTGTAAGAATTAAAATTGTTGTATCTTTTCCATATATTTTTTGATAATTGTAATTTTTGCTTTTGGAAAAGATATTCATACCGACTCTCCCATGCCAGATTTCATCATTACATAAAATCCGAAATATGCCATCGGTAAAATTAAAAATGCAAGGATAAACAAGAACTCAAAAGAAATACCTCCACTTGTCATACCCATTATAGAAATAATTATAACTAAAAATAGTGGAAATGCAATGACTGTTACAACAAAAGACTCAGCCATTACAGCAAGAGATTCTAGACTTCTTTTCCTAACTACAAGATCGTTTTCCATGAATTTTTCGACACAGCGGTCAAAATAAGGTCCAAGTTCACTGCCAGATTGAATAACCCCGATCATACCCTGGATAAATTCTTTAAATTTTATTGAAGGAGATATTAGTATGGCATTTTTTAATGCGGTGATAGTATCAATTCCCATCATATTTATTTCAGTTGTAATTTTTTTTGCCTCTTTTTGAATTTCTCCATAAAGTTCTACGTTTGAAAGCGTTTCAAAAATTTCTGCTGGTGATATTCCGGCAACTGACATGGTGTTAATAAAATTCGCAGCATAGGGAAGATACCTATCAATATTTTTGCCCCTTGCCTTTGCTTTTGATGAAGGCATACCAAGATAGTAAAGTCCAATAACAATCGGAATTATTGAAGTAACAAATAAAAGAAGAAGCGATGTAATTGGGTGAGGAAAAAGCGTATATAAAATTAAAGTTGCAGCAAAGGTACCAATGAAACCAATAATAATATTCATAATTACCATTGAATAATATTCCTTGTAAACCATACTTATGTCTGCTCTTTCTAGTAACCTGGTTTTACTAGTTTCACTTATATTGAACCTTTCAAAAATTTTTGAAAATATTCTTCTACAAAACCTGCTATACTTTGTAGATTTCAATTCTGTAATTCCTCCCTAATTCTTTTTAATAAGTTCTCAGGATTTTTTTGGTAGTTGTAAACGATTTTTCCAACCTCTTTATAGTCTCTAATATTTTTTTGGCTCATCCACTTTAAAACTAGCTTACGGCTTTCTAGTTCTTCTTGAAGTTGTTCTTCTGTCCAATCATTTTGAGTTTTTATATTGTTAATAACCTTGCTGGAGTGACTATTTTCAAACCTATCATCAGTTTTTGAAACCCAGTTATATGGTTCCATAAAAATCAACTGGTTGGTATCTGGATCTAGTTTTATTACTTCTGTAACACTTGTCATTCTCCTATGAGTTTTTCCATTGATATCCACAGCATTTTGAAAAACAATGATATCTAAAGAAGTTAAAAGTGCCCTAGGAAGTGATATAGGTGGATTTTCTAACCTCTGTATGAGGGTATGAATCGTACTAGCATGAACGGTTGCGTAAGATGTATGACCGGTTGCCATTGCCTGAAATAGACTGTAAGCCTCACGGCCTCTGACTTCCCCCACCATAATAACTTTTGGTCTCTGACGCAATGCAGCTCTAATAAGATCAAACATGTCGATATCTTTTCCAGTTTTATTATCGTCAGAGGATGAAAAACCCTGTCTAGTTGTTCCTGCAATCCAGTTTCTATGAGGCAAACTAATTTCCCGGGTATCTTCTATAGTTACGATTTTATGTTCTAGTGGAATAAAAAGTGATAAAGCATTTAATGCTGTAGTCTTTCCACTGGCTGTTCCACCACAGAAAAGGATAGAAGCTCCCTTTTCTATTGCCATCCAGAAATAAGCGGCCATGTCAATAGATAATGATCTAGAATCTATCAAATCTATAGGGGTAAGTGGATTTTCCCTAAACCTACGAATTGTAAATGTTGAAGGTTTTGTAACCGTATTTGCTAACGTTGTCTGAAGTCGAGATCCATCTGGAAGCTTTCCATCGACTATGGGGGAGTAGATAGATATTTGTTTACCACATATCTGTGAAAGTCTGACGACGAAAGAATCAAGTTGTTCCTTATTTTCAAACTGAATATTTGTTGTGATTCCAGAATATTTTTTATGATAAATAAACACGGGGACATGATGACCGTCACAAGAAATATCTTCAATACCAGTATCCTCCATTAAGATATCGATTGGTCCGTAACCAAGAAATTCTCGGAAAATGTGATAAAAAATTTTATCTCTTGATTCTTGTGTCTTTCTTTCTATTTCTTTTTTTTCCTCTTCACGTTCCTGCTTTGTTTTTCTTCGTTTCTTTTCTTTTTGTATAGGCTTTTTTTCCTCGTTCTTATTCGAGGATTTTTTAAAAATGTCTTTAAAGCTTTTTTTTTCACCCTCTTTTTCTTCTTTGAAAATAAATTTAATGTTATTGTCAACAATAATTTGATTTAAAGTTACTTCAAGGTATTTTTTCTTTTCCTCTTTCTCAACATAGGAAATATTAACATCTGCCAACATTTTGAAAAGATGAGAAAGTTCTTTGACAACTTCTAGTTCATTCTTGTTTAGGCCCGGCTCAAAAACTTCGTACAGACATTCTTGGGTTTTTTTATTTAAAAAAATCCTTCTGCTTCCTAAACCCTTCCATCCAAACCCCCTTTTTTCGTCAAAAATTTCTATATCTTCTTCTGTGTATTGTCTAGATTCTAGACTAAGTTGACTCCTCTTCAATTTTGCTTTTGCTAGAAGACCAGTTAGATTTTTGTCATCTGTTAAACTTTCGTCTTTGACGAGATCATGTTGAACTTCCACCGATTCAACTGAAGCATTCAATAAGTGATTTCGATCTTGCGCCTTTTCTAGAAGTCCCATATTCCTCACTTTATTTTGTATTTACTCATCACTTTTTCATAAAGTTTAAAATCTTCTGATTGAGCAAATTCATCAATAACTTCGTTAGGTAATTTTCCCAATAATTCGTCCGTAATGTTCAATAGTTTTTTTATTTCATCATCTAAAATTAGTGTTTCTTTCGCGGTATCTCTATCATTTGAAATCAAATGGTGCATGTCTATATCGTACTCTTTTGATTTAGGATTAGAATTGACAATTTTTTCATTTTTGGGTTTAAAAAAGCCATGTTTCTTTGGTTTACTCTCATCTTGAAACTCCGATTTTTTATTGCGTTCTAATTTTGTATATCCGACCTCTTTATTCTCCCGAAATTTTTCCTTTTTTGATTTTCTCCATTTTTTGGGATTTTCTGCAATAGTTGATTTTTCATTTTCAGTTTTATCGTAACTATCGGTTTTTTGTTGTAAGGTTATTGTTTCAGCAATTTTGGGATTCTCTGTATGTATTTTAAATTTGAATTTTTGATGTCTGCCATCATCTTTTTCAATGATTTTTTCGTTTTTATTTACTTTCTTTATATCTTTTAGACACTTATCTACAGGTTTAGTATGTCTTACAAATATTTTTTTAAAAGACCATGACGATTTTTTTACATTCTTAGAATGGTTGTGATATTCGTTTAAACCATTTTTCTTTACAATTTTATCAAATTGATGATTATAGTTATTTACTTCACCATATGATTTATTTTCTGATGAATTATTTAATGAAATTTCAAAAAGTTCATCTTCAACACATATGCTCTCAGAGGGAGTTACTGCACTTCCCATTCTAAAATTAGGCAATTTTATTTTCCTCTTGGCATAATGCGAAGATTCAGCAACCTTTTTTGAGGGATTCTTGTTACCTACGGATTTTTTATTCTGTTCCCTTCTATTAATAAAATCATCTACTTGAATTTGTGTGTTAATATATCTGTCATGAAATCGATTTTTTTCCTCTCGATCATCAGATACATTTTTTTCTTTTTTTGCTTTAGAATTTTTTTCTTCAAAAAAATCAAACATTAATATCCCCTCAATTAAAAAGGAATTTAATTCATCTAATGTTTTACAAGCATTGTACAAATTATTTAAATTAACCATCCTTCTCAATTCCCGAACTGAGATATTCTAACCTGTTGACCAACTTGAGGCATCCCGTTATATTTCATATGTAAGCCGTTATTAATCTAATAAAAGTTTCTATGAATTCAATTTAATTTATAAGATTTCTTAATTGAGTTATATATTAAAGTTAATATGGTCGAGAATTATACTAGCTTTTATTTATGTTAGATACCGCAACTATCATTGATATTATTAGATTTATTGTGGGTGTAGTTATACTTATTTACGCATCATATACAGATATTAAAACTAGAATGGCATACAGTTTTTTATGGAAAATTATGATAGGAGTTGGATTGGCATTACTTTTATTCCAGTATCTAGTTATCGGGATTTATGACGTTTGGTACCTTCTATTTATACCCGTTATGATTGGTTTATATTTTATATTTTATAGACTCCATCTTATCTATGGGGGTGCAGATTTTAAGGCTTTATCTGCACTGACTATACTTGCACCTTTTTCCCCATCTATTTTACATTTTCCACTGTTGGGTCCTTCACATATGCCTTTTCCTTGGATAATACTCGTCAATTCTCTAATTGTTTTCCTACTCATTCCCATTGGTTTGTTTGTTTACAATATAATGCATCACAATGTAAGATTTCCTCACGCATTTTTAGGATATTTTTCCTCCATAGAAGATGCTAGAAAAAGATTTGTTTGGCCTCTGGAAATTACAGTTGACGGAAGAAAAAGATTTTCTTGGAGACCAAAAGGCATTGACCCAGAAAATCAATACAAATCCCTTGAAAAAGAGGGTATAACCAACATATGGGTAACTCCAAAAGTTCCATTTATGATACCATTGTTAATTGGCTTTATTTTCTCCTTTATATTTGGAGATCTAATGACTAAAATTATTCAGTCAATATTTATATAAAAAATTGCATTCCATTTTATAGTGATGCATGTGTTGGTAAAACAAAAATAGTAGTTTTTCTTTTACCGTCGGGTGAGGCATGACTAAGAGAGATTATTACGATATTCTTGGAACAGACAAAAATGCTGATAAAAAAGAAATAAAAAAGGCATATAGAAAACTAGCCTTGAAATACCATCCTGATAAAAATCCAAGCAAGGACGCCGAAGAAAAGTTTAAGGAGATTTCAGAGGCCTATGCAGTTTTATACGATGATGAAAAAAGAAGAATGTATGATCAATACGGTCATTCGGGAATATATCAACAGTTCAGCCAGGAAGATATATTCAGAGGGGCAGATTTTTCAGATATTTTTCGTGGAATGGGATTTGATTTTGGGATGGGGGGAGGATTTGAAGATATATTTGAAAGATTCTTTGGTCGAAGGACCGGATTTAACGGCAGATCTGTAAGAATTAGGGGTGCAGATTTGCAGTATAACATGGAGATTTCACTTGAGAATGCATATAACGGCTACAAAACAGAGATAAAGATCCCAAGGGCAGAAAGATGTGATGAATGCAATGGAACTGGAGCTGGTACAGTCGACTCTATTAAAACATGTCCACAATGTGGAGGAACTGGACAGGTAAGAAACTCTAGGAGAACTGCCTTTGGCATGTTTACACAAGTAACAGTGTGTAATAGGTGTCAAGGTGGTGGGAAGATCATTGAAACACCTTGTAAAAAGTGTAGGGGTAGAGGAAGAATACAAGTGTCAAGAAATATTGAAATAAAAATTCCTGGTGGAGTAGATGATGGATCTCAACTTAGATTGGCTGGCGAGGGAGAAGCAGGGCAAGGAGAGAACGGTGATCTTTATATTCAAATTCACGTAAAACCTCACAGGGATTTTGAGAGGAGAGGAGCTGACTTATATACACTAAAAAAAATTAATTTGCCTGATGCTGCACTTGGCACCAAGATTGAGGTAAATACAATCGATGGAAAGACAGGCACGTTAAAAATACCCGAGGGAACGCAAAACGGGACAATCTTTAAAATCAAAGGAAAGGGAATGCCATATTTGCATGGACGAGGTTATGGAGATCTATTTGTTACCGTGGAAATTACCACACCAAGAAATTTATCTAGAAGAGCAAAAAAATTATTGGAAGAATTAAGAGAAGAATTATAATAATTATAATTAAATATTGACTTCTTTA
>JAFGPP010000092.1 GCA_016936135.1 Thermoplasmatota archaeon | reverse complement strand
TGGTAGCTTGCAATGAATAACTGGATAAAAGAAGGAACCACTTCCGGAATGAAACGAGTTCCGAATGTTCTATACGAGTTCTCCCGAAGTTTCGGGAACCAATAACTTAGATGAATTTTATACTGATGAATTCCGGTGAACAAGATTTGTCGTTCCTACGGAACTAAAAGTGAAATCCTGATTCCGAACCTGGGTGGCAGGGCGCTTCTGTTACCATTCTATTTTGCATAAGCAGAAATAGTGATATTACAACAATTCAATGACGCAAAAACATAACTATTGGTATTTAAGATATTTAATTTAAGCTGCGGAGCTGCAACAGATGAATCAGTGAAATGATTAATATAGTCAGGGCTTCACTTTGAGTGAAACCCTGACTGTGAACTTAAAACAATAATTTATAATGCAGATTACCTACTTTTTCAGAAAACCACAGCCAGGATATCACAGCATTGAACGGGTTTTTAATTTGGTTATTAAAAATTTGCCGGTTTCTGTTCAACCTCGTATCTATAAACTGAAAAACGGGGAGAAGGGTATTTTGTCACGTATCAGGGCTCTGTGGGAGGTAAGAAAAAATAAAGGACCAATTAATCATATAACCGGCGATATCAGCTATGTGGCTTTGGCTTTACCCAAAAAAGGGTTGGTGATTACTTTTCATGATCTGGAGTCCCTGGAACGGAACTCTGCGTGGCGCAATGTTTTTCTGAAATGGCTTTGGATTAAATGGCCGGCAAAGAGAGCTCAGAAAGTAACGGTGATATCGGAGCATACCAAACAAAAGTTAATTGAGTGTACCGGAATTGCTGAAGATAAGGTCGTAGTGATTCCCAATCCTTTGCCTGAGGGTTTTACTTATACTCCCAAAGAATTTGATGAGGAAGAGCCGGAAATATTGGCAATTGGTACTAAGTATAATAAAAATCTGGGGGGAACCATACAGGCATTGGAGGGATTAAACTGCCGATTAGCTATAATAGGAAAGTTGACAGTAGAACAGAAGCAATTGTTGGAAGAGAAAAGAATAAAATACCAAAATTTTGTTGGAATTTCTGATGAGGAGATGATTACCCGGTATAAGGAATGTGATATTTTATGTTTTCCAAGCTTTTTTGAAGGCTTTGGAATGCCTATTATTGAAGCACAGGCCATTGGGCGGCCTGTAATTACAAGTGATTACGGGGCAATGAAGGAGGTGGCGGGAGAGGGTGCTTTGTTGGTAGAACCTGAGAATATTGAGGATATCAAGGAGAGGTTGATTAAAATTATAAACAACAGTGAAATGAGATTTACATTGATTGCAAGAGGACGTCTTAATGCAAGAGTATATGAGACAGGGATAGTGGGTGATGCATATGGTACAGTGTATGAAGAATGCATGACTTAGCGGATTTGACCAATTATTGCTTTTATTATTGATTGAAAAGACCAATTTGAAACATGGTCTTTGATTACTTCAGGGTTATAATATCTTAAATGAATTTTTTTTATTCCCTCTATCAACGATTTTTTATTATTGTTTTTAAAGATCACACCTGTTTTTTCATTTACAAGGTCGATAGCACACCCCACTTTGTCACTGACTAATACGGGAATACCGCAAGCCAAAGCTTCGTTAACTGCAAGACCCCATGTTTCACCCGGACCCTGAGATGGTAGACAATATACATTTGCTAACCTGTAGACAATCGGCATTTTACTTTGATTCTGAAATGGCAAAAAATGAATGTCCTGATCTTTTTTGGCTTTCTTTTTTAATGATGATTCCAATTCTCCGGTACCTGTAAATATAAGTTTTAAGTTTTTCAAGCCTTGATTTTGTAATGCTAAAAAAGCATCTAACAGTAAAAAAGGATCCTTTTTTGACTCCAGCTTTCCACAAAAGAGGATAGTAAAATCGTCATCTTTAATCTCCAATTGTTGTCTCCACTCCGAAGCTTTTTGATCATAAACATCATGAGGGTTCGAAAATCGTTCATTATCTATGGCATGCGGTGCAAATGTCAATTGAGCTTCTTTGAGACCATGTTTAAGGTAGTATTTTTTATTATTAGTGCCAACAAAATAAGCTTTATCAATATGAGAATAAACCCAGGTTAGAAAAATTCTGCGCAAAAATTTTTTTATGCCCGGTTTCTCATCAAGGAGATGACTGTCACCTCTAAACCATACAGGTATTTTTCCTTTAAAATGCCTTATGGCATTTAAATGTGCATGAAAATTCCAGCCAAAAATTAGAATATAAGTGGCCTTCCATTCTTTTATTTCTTTAACTAAAGCTGGACACTTTATGCCTCTAAAGAACTGATTACTCGGGCTTTTGGAAGTGTTTTGCACAAATGTGAATTCGTAACCTTCCAAAAGGGGAATGTCCCATTCAATGGATTTTCCAAAATTGTAATCAAAAAATTCATTTTGCCTTTGGCTCCATGTATAGAATACTTTTATTTTTAATTGTTCTTGTTGTGCAAGGAGCCTGAACAATGGAGCGTAATATTGTATTGGGTGTGTTGTTACAATAGCCAGTTTATGCATTTTTTTAATAAATTCCCTGGTAAAATTGAATTAATTTATCTGCATAGTTTTTCCAGGTATAGTTTTTTTTCATCTGAGTTGCGGATGTTGCTCCCATTTTTTTGCATAGCTCGGGGTTTCGGTAAGCTTTAAGGATGGTTTTTTTAAGCTGCTCAATATCGCTTGGGGGAATGATCCAACCAGTTTTTTCTTCTATTACAGCGTCTTTGGCACCGGTATTTTCGGTTACAATTACCGGAAGTCCCGCTGCCATAGCCTCCAAGCACACATAACCAAAGCCATCTTCCAATGTGGGTAAAACAAACAGGTTTGATTTGTTGTAATATCTGTTTAATTCATCATGAGGCACAGCTCCCAGATATTTGACATTTGATTGAAATTTAAGTTTGTCTTTTATCTGTTGATCTATTTGACCGGCTATTAATAATTCTCCGTTTGACAGGCTTAATTCATCCCATGCTTGCAGCAAATCCAGTATGCCTTTGCGAAGAGATAATTGACCTACAAATATTAGTCTGAATACAGAGTCTTTTTTTTGATTAAGTATTGGATAAAATAGACTTGTATCAACGGACCAGGGAATTATTTTTACTTTTTCAGATGAATAGCCTTGTGCAATATAGGATTCTGCTATAAAAGAGGAAGGACACAGAAGAAAATCAGTAAATTTAATTTCCTCAAGCATCATTTTTTGCATTGGGTTTAAGGAATTATCAAATTTCACACTCCATTTATTTGCAGCTGCAGAAAGAATCTTTTTCATCTGAACCGGATGGCTGTTGACAGGTTCACCAACAACTACAGAACCTTGTTTTCTTGCTTTTCGGAAGGTCTTAATAGAAGTTCCATGAAGCATGATGTGATTTATATTAGAAGGTGGAAGGAATGAACTGACTGATGTGTCAAATATCCAGTGAAAAAACGGGTGTGAAATATTTTTTAATGTACTGAAATATTTCATTTGAAAATGGGTCAAATATTCTTTAGTCCATGCATTGAAAAGGACATTTTGGGGAAGGGGAGCTAATGTTTTTTTTGCGTTGAGTCTGTTTGAGAAATTAAATCGCTTTAATATGTTCTTTTCATAAATGTGTTTAATGAAATTAAAATAGTGAAACTTTCCACAAACGGTAATATTTACTCTTAACTTTTTATTCATTGTCTATTGAACTGCTGTTATTAATCCAGATTAATCCCGTGGCCACAAAAAAAGTCATATAAGTATTAAAAATCAACATTGCATTTATAAAAAGAAAAAAGAGAGCCCATTTTGACCATATCGGAATTTTCATTGCTGAAAGAATCATTATTAGAAATACAATTCTTAGAATGAACAATGGATAACCTCCTTCAAAAACAATCCTTTCCGTTTCATCTTCCATATAACCATATTGCTTGACTGTTTGGGAAACACCAAATACCTGATTGGCTCCCTGATAGGTAGAGCCCAACCCG
>JAFGPP010000091.1 GCA_016936135.1 Thermoplasmatota archaeon | reverse complement strand
TAAAATAATGAGGAAAAACAATAATGTTGTTGAATAGATGTATTCCGCTAGCGATTATTTTAATCATTATGAACCCTTTTCTTGGTTCGAGTATCGGACTTACTAATTCAACCAATAATTCAAACAAAAAAATATTGACACCAGTTGACGAAGGTCCTCATTTTCACAGGGTTCTTCCTATGAGAGAATGGTGGTACTTCAATGTTATATTTGACAGGTTGGACAGCGAGTTGAGAAACTGGTCTGCTATGATTAGTTTCAATTATATGTCGAAATCATTTGACAAACCAGATATACTTTTTGTTACTTTATATGATGATGAAAACAACACTTACGGAGGAATGATAAATAAGAAAAGAGGGGCTCTAAAGGCAACTGGAATTGGATTAAATGTCACTTTTGGGGATTCATGGGCAAAGGGCAGTTATCCTTCCTGGGTTTTACATATTGAAGATAAGGAAGCTGACGAAGTTCATGAAATTATCTTTGACCTCTATTTTGAAGCAGAATGCTTTCCTTATTGGTTAGGAATGAATACAGGTCGTAATTTTCCAAAAAGTCCACTTGGATATTACTCAGTTATTAGTTGTGACGTTAAGGGAAATATATCCATTGATGGTGTAAATTATGTTATTCACGGGACCGGTTATCACGATCATGCTTGGATCCTTTATATCATTGGCCGTGCCTCCTATATGTGGGATTGGTTCTCAGTACACTTTGATAATGGTATGCACGCTTTTGTTTGGCAAATTATTCCAAGGAGTAAAGAAGTTACATTATGGTTACCTGGTTTCTGCTGGTTCACCGATGGAAAAAATTCCAGCAATCTCAAGTTTTTTGAGATGAAATATCTGGAGTTTGAAAATACTTCAATTCCATATTTAAAACGTCCAAAAATATTCCTTATCAAAACATCTACCCTCGATACAAAAATCGATCTGATTTTTGAAACGAAGAATATGCATGAATACTTGTGGGAACAATCTTCTGGATTTAATGTTGGATTGTGGGAAGGTTCCTGCAATGTGAAAGGACAAATTAAATTAGACAATTATTTTTCAGAAGTTAGGGGATTTGCGATTTCTGAAATACTTAGGTACATTTGATAAAAAAAAAATTACTTTCTTCAACGATATTTTAAATTACTTCACCTTTCTATACTATCAAAAATTGCTTCTATTTTGGAATTTATTGGATGCAAAAAATAATTATTTTGAAATACATTGCTGGATATTTTATCTCTCTTCACTAACATCTGTGTATTCTGTAGTTCTGTTTGAAAACTCATCGAGTGCTAGCTGCATATCAATTGTCATATCTCTTAGAAGTTGATCAAGATGCTCGTTTTTAAATTCCTTAACGCCATCCGCATCAGAAAATATCTTTCCAATATATCCTTCCTCATCTTTATGTATTTCAATATTATATAGCGTTTCTTCCAATATTCATCCCCCTGTGGGTTTTAATAGAAATACTAGGATATAATAATTATGGAATATTCAAATATACTATATCATTCGTTCAAGTAATGGATTTATATTATTTCCCCGATAACCAAGGCTCCCTTTTTTGACAAATGATCGCTTTATACCCTCATATCCCTTTTTTGGCGGATTTAACCGAAAAACCGGTTTCACATTTACAACTTCTTTATATTGGAACTTATTTTCAAAAATTGCCTGAGTAAGTTTTTCAATGTTTGCAAAAGATGTTGCTGATTTAATGTGATCTTCTGTCAAATTAATATCACCTTCTAGTTTTCCCCTCGCGCGAATGAGTTTGGTAAGCATTTCTTTATCTATCTCTCCCCAGGTAATGTAATCTTTTGCTACCTGCAACATTCCTTTTACAACAGGATTTTCTTCTAGCAACACACAATGATTAACCTTGTTTAATCTTAAAAGTTGTAATGTTTTTTTAATATCAGGTTTTATATTTACCGTTCCTCTTACCCGAATAGCAGCGTAAACCATTCTATTCACCTTCTGGAGCAGGCATTGCAGATTGTTTTTGATTCTCCGTTGCAACGGGGCCAGAAACAATCCCAATTTTTCTAATCTCCGGCTCAAGTATCCTCATTTCAGTATTGTCTCTCAAAGCGTTAAAAACTGCCTTTGCATAATTAACAGTAGTTTTTGTTTTTCCCTTTGTAAAAGCCCAGCAATCCATTATACCTGCCAATTTTAGTATCTTTTTTGAAACTTCACCGGTTGCTAGACCGATGCCCCTAGGTGCCGGTTTAAGTTCAATCTCAACAGAGCCGCTCTTTCCTTTTACAGCAAATGGCACCGTATGAGGATTTTTACAACCACATTCCCAAGATCCACATCCTCTTCTAATCTCGATGATATTTAATTTTGCATTATCAATTGCTTTTCTAATGCTTGAACCCACCTCTTTTCCCTTTGCTTGGCCCAAGCCAACAAAACCATTGGAATTTCCAACAGCAACAGTGATAACAAATTTTACTCTTCGTCCAGAGTCAGTCATTCTCTGTACCATATTTACATCAATTACCTCGTCATCGGTTTCTGGAAGTAGAATGTCAACAATCTGAGGCTCCCTCAAAGGCAACCCCGTTTTCAATGCATCACTCATTGAGGTTATTTCACCCTTCTTTATTAAAATCCCAAGCTTGGTTTTTGGTGCCCATTCAACAGACGCACCCTCATCTTGCATCTGTCTTGGCCTTCGTCTTCGAGATTGCCTTCTATCTGTAGTTGCCATCATTTCCCTCCGATGATTTTTTCTTTACAAGTACTAAATATAGTCTCAATTTCCTTGTTTAGATGTTTTCCTGAAATTCTATCATCGCTTGGTAATTTTTCTTTGTCAAATGGTATCTTAATTCCCGCATCGATTATCCCTTTTAACGCAGCAAAATTCTTTGAACCTTTAACCGGAACACTTCTTCCTAAATCAAGTACACCTTCTTTGATTCCATTTTCAATGGCTCTTTTTCCTGCAAGAAGACCTGTAAGATAGGCAGCGGGTGTAGTTGAAGTCGAATATTTCCACTTATAATCCCTCTGCAACTCTTTAGAGATAGCAGATACAATGATTTTATCTCCGTTAACACCATACTCCACAAATTGAACTCTTACATGACTTAATGAATTTCTAACAACCACTCTTGTTTTTCTAGATTTTAACAAAGTTAATCTCTTACGATAATCGGTTTTACCATCGCGTCTCCTTCTAAGTTTTACTTGATATCGCGGACCCGGCTTCATTGTTTATTTTCCCCCTTGATTATACCATCAGATACAAGATGGGTTTCCAAATGACGTTTAGATTTGAATTCACCACCTTTTGATCTAAGATAATATTTACGATAAGTATGACTATCTATTTTTTTCTCGCCTTTCAATGTTTTTAGGTATGTTCTAATAGGCCGTATTGTACGTATCCATCGCTGTTTCCGTGGCAGTCGAGCATATTTTGCACCTTTTCTAGAACCGTAACCTTTTCTGCGACCTTTTTTCTTCTGTTGGGATATATATCTTTTTCTTCCTTTGGAGATTCCTTTTATTTGTTTGCTTACTATCGCTTTACCTCTAATAAGAACCCTAATATCATCCTTAGTTACTGCCTTAGCAATCTCATCGATTCTATCTTGATCCATCCATACTCTGTTTGCACCGCATTTTAGTAATTGTGCTGCCATTCTACGTTGATTTCTTAAATCTGTCATAGTTATTGACTCCTATTTAGTACACGGATGTTTAATTCATCTGCTTTCTTTTCTATTTCTAGTCTCTTTTTTGTACCAACGGAAGCCCCTATTCTTGCCGCCTGAGTTTTTGGATTAATATTTTCGATATCTAGGGCATTGTAAACAAATACTTCCTCAAAGCCAGATGGATGTAAATCTCTTGTCTCTCGAGGACCTCTAAAGCCTACTCTTACTTTACTTGGCCGGTATTTTAGATTTATTCGCATTTTTGAGGTTATACCATCTGGTCTTCTCCAATTTTTTGGAATTTTTTTGTATCGGAACCATTCTTCCCTCAAAAATTCTGGAGTTCGCTTTTTAACTTGTTTTCTTATTTGTAACTTCTTTTTCATTTCGTCGTTCAATTCTGGTTTTTTCTTTACTTTGTATTCCTTTTCATCCCCTTCAACTATCCCAACTTCCTCTTCTTTTCTTGTTTCTTCTGGTTTCTTTTTAGGAATTGATTTGTCGACTTTTTTCTGGGTAGGTTTTGAAGTAATTTTTTCAGGTTCTTTTTTAGTTGCATCTTTTTTAACCTTAAATTGATCAAGTAAATCCTGTGCTGATTTTTCAGTTATTCCTTTGATAGCTACTAGTTCGCTAAGAGTGGCTTTTTTGAGTTTAGCCATTGAAGTAAATCCAGAATCATAGAGGAGTTCAGCTTTTGCCTTGCCAACTCCTTTCAATGAAGAAAATTCTTTGATAACATCTTCTCTTGTCATTATCGGTTTCCTCCTTTACTAATCCGATATACTCCATCTTGGAACACTCGAATATCTCTACGTTTAACAGCTGTTGATCTTTCGATATTTGCAACCGTTTGACCAACCTTGTCTTTATCAAAGCCTCTGACAATAATATCATCACCCTTAGCTTCGACTTTGACTCCTTCAATAATTTTTGCCCTTCTAGCAGATCTCTCACCAAGGAAATTTTGAATAACGAATTCATCACCTTCAACAGCAGTTTTAATTGGAAAATGAGAATACACAGTTTTCATTTTATATTCGAAACCTTCGGTTATTCCCTTAATCATATTGTTAATGTGAGCCACAAAAGTACCAGTTAATGCTTTGTCTCTTTTGCGAGGATTTTTACATATGATTTCTATTACTTTATTATTAACTTTTATAGATATTTTAGGATGATAAAGATAGCGCGATATTTCACCTTTATCAGATTTTGCAGTAATTTTCCCTTGATCAATTTCAACTTTAATTGAGTCAGGAATGGAGATTAATTCTTTTATATCAGAAATTTTTGTCATGGTTATCACAACTTGATTTTAGTATACATATGCTAATACCTTTCCACCAATACCGCTTTTTTTTGCTTCTTCATGAGAAACAATTCCTTGAGTTGTTGTAAGTATGAGTAATCCAAAATCCCTTGCGGGCAAATACCGTGATTCCCATTTTTCTAGTTCTTCTCTTTTAATAGGATAACGTGGCTTTATAACACCACAATTATTGATATGGCCAAGCAAATTTACCTTGAAAATCCCTGCTTTTCCATCTTCTAGGTACTCAAATTCACCGATATATCCCTTTGTCTTTAGTAGGTTTAAAACTCCACCTATTAACTTCGAAGAGGGTTGGATTAAACAACTCACCTTTCCTTTAATCTCAGCATTTTTAATTAGTGATAAAGCATTTGCCAATGGATCGTTTAACATGTAATCACATACCCCCCTTAGGAATATTTTTTAAATCCCATCTCCACTGCTTTCTCTCTGAAACACTGTCGACAAACGTGGAGACCGAATGCTCGGATAATTCCCCTTCTCCTTCCGCATCTCTCGCATCCTTTGATACGGCCGTACACTTTTTTCTTCTCTTTTATTTTCATATTTAAACGACCTCCACATTAAATTTCTCTAAGAAGAATTTCATAACTTCTTCCCGGTTTGTTCGGTGTCTGTGTGGAATTTTGTGTCTGGCTATTCGCCGTTTTTTGATTCGGTATCCTGGCCTCTCCATTGTTACACACACATCCATACCGAAAATTCCAATTTTTGGGTCGTATCTTTGATCCTCAAAAAGAGTATGGTCAGGTATACCATACGAAATATTGCCCTGATCATCAAAAGAGTAATCAGCCACTTTATTTTCTCGTGTTTTTAGAGCTTTTTTCAAAAATTTTTCAGCATCATTTCCCCTCAAGGTAACCTTACAACCTATAGGCATTCTTTTTCTAATTCCCCAATCTTTATTGGTTGTTTTTGAGAGAGTATATACAGGTGTATGGCCTGTAATATTTTTAATAACCTTTGCCGCTTTTTCCAAACGTTCTCCAGCCTCACCGACACCAATATTAACAGTGACTTTTTCGATTCTTGGTCCGAAAAGTATTTCTTTGTTTTTTGCTGGTGATTTCTTTTTCTTTGTCATTAAATCTGCACCTCAGGCAATGTTATTACAGGATTTTTAGTACCTATAGGGAATACATATTTTTGAAGAGTAGAAAATTCAGTTTTACCTTTACACTTGGCAAGATTTGGTTTAGAGGAGGCAATGACGTTGATGTCCTCAATATTTGCAGTTTCTCCTACATGACTTCCTCCAATTATAAGAGAAACTGTTCCTTTTGAAAATTTGTAGATATCAAGAATTTTTTTATCTTTAAAAGATAATCTTAAAACATCCCCGGTACTAAACTCATCTTTGTCAACTATTTTATTTCTACCATCATGAAAATTTAGTTGAATGCGCTTTCCTTTAATTATTGTCTTATTTTCTATTCGACAAAGCTTCCATTCAGCATCTTTAGTTTGTATGGGGGCCAGAGTGAGTTTTCCTCTGGCATCGTACATGACTCGGAAATATTTTTTTATTTTTGGTATAGTAATTACATCCATAAATCCACATGGATACTTGTAATCTCTTCTTACTACTCCATCAACGAATACCTCGCCAAGAGAAATAATTCTTTTAACCTCTCTTAAAGTATCACATAGGCCAAGATAATCTCTTATCACCAATCCAATGGGTATAGACTTGTTTTTTGGATGAGGACCGGATAATGCCCTAATGGTCCAGGTTTTTTCCTTTCGATGTAAACGCAGTGCCCTTGGAGCATTGAGTCTTTTTAGATGTTTGCTCATTTAATTTCCTCCTTTTTCTCAGAAATTTTTGTTGAAGTTTTCTTTTCAGGCCCTTTCTTTTTTGGTGTAGTCTTTTTGTCCGATGGTTTTTTCACTGTAGTTTTAATCATAGCATCAGTAGTTTTCTCAATGTTTTCCTTATTTTCTTTATCTGACTTTTCTATAGTTTTTTTCTCTGGAGGTTTCTTTTCAAGTTTTTCTAAAGTTTTCTCGGCAGCGATCTTTTCTTCATTTTTCACTTCATCAGTTTCCTCTTTTTCTTCTATTTCTTCCTCAGCTTCCTTTTCTGCAAGTGCTGCTTCTTCGGCGGCTTTTGTTTCCTCTTCTAGTCTTCTTTGCTCCTCTTCTTTTTGCTTCATCTGATCTTTTGCTTCTTTTTCAATTTCCTTTTTGGTTTCCTCGGAAAGACCACTTGCAAGTTTATTTCTTCTCCATTTGTCAGTCAGATTTAACTTTGTAATAAGAAGGTTACTTGCATGAAGAGGTTTTGCAATTTTTTTACCATCGGCTTTTGTCAGAGTTAATCCTTCAATTTCTACCTTTTGTCTCTTAACATGAACTTTGACAATTTTATTCTCATGCCCCTTAAAACTTCCCCTCATAACCTTTACAGTATCCCCCTTAATAACCGGTAGACTACGCCTGTCGTATTTTAATAACAAATTTTCTTCAAGATGAGCAGAGATCCATTTCCTCTTTTTATGAAGAGGTGCATTGTAATATGATTTCCTTTGTTTTCGCGGGTTTATTGATACCATTTAAATCCTCTCATACAATCATTGAAGCAGTAGCAGCAACTCTTGGCCACCTTTCAGCCGCTTCCAAAGCAACAGGTCCCTTGATCATTGAACCCTTAGTTTCGCCAGTATCAGTTACAATTACCGCAGCATTGTCCTCAAATTGAACCATCGTTCCGTCTGGTCTTCGGAAAGGGCATTTTTGACGTACAATAACAGCTTTTAGAAGTTGTCTTCTCATGTCAGGGGCGCCTTTTTTTACACTAATTATGACTAAATCGCCAACACCTGCCTTAGGGTAACGACGATGGGTACCTTTCAATTTGGGTGTCATTACCAATTGTAAAACTTTGGCCCCAGTATTATCTATACATTCCAGTCTAGCACCTACTGGCAATCCCCTCATAACTCTTCCAGCTATTCCCTTCATTTTGCTATACCTCTGCTATTTTTTCGATTGTTACAAATGAAACAGTTTTACTCAGTGGTCTGCATTCTGCAATTCGGACTTTGTCACCTACATTTACCTCAATACACGGTGGGCAATGTGCTGCATATGACGAAGTTCTTTTTTCATATCTTTCATACTTGGGTACAATGTGACTATATTCTCTTTTTACAAGAATAGAATTTTGCATTTTAACAGATGAAACAATACCAGTAATAATCTGTCCTCTAACGGGAAGAGTTCCATGAAAGGGACAATATTTATCCTTACAAGTTTTTGTTGGGGCATTAACATTGATCCCAATGTTTCTTGATTGTTGCGTTTTCTTTGCCATTAATTTTCACCTAATTTTTTTAATTCTTTCTTCAGGCCTATAGACAATTTCTGTGCCATTTAAGATTATTTTTTCTTCATTTATAGTAAATTCAAATATTGCATTTTTTTTCTCAATTCTTTTATCTTTATGATTTTTAATTCGGATCAAGAAGGTATTTTTGGTCTCGTCAATTACGATCCCGGATTTACCTTTCCATTCAGGATCCGTACATTTTTTAATTGTAATAGGTAAGCCAATTATTTCGTCTCTTGCAAGATCTTTTTTATTCACGTCAACATCTCTTAGGGATTTGACGGCATCAGGTTTTTTGGAAGGACTGTAAAGAGATTTTTAAGATACTTCAACTGTAAATCCCATTTTCTCCAATGATTCCTTTACCTTTGATCTGTGGTCGCCTTGAAGTTCGATTTTTCCATCTTTAATTGTGCCGCCACATGCACAAATGGATTTAAGATTGCTAATTAGTGAGTCAAGATCAAGTTCGTGTGGATCGATGCCATCTACGATGGTCATCATTTTTCCGTATCGGCGTTTGTCAACAACAATTGTGATTTTTTGTTGTTCTCTAGCGATATCTTCACAAACACAGATTTCTTTTGGCAGACCACATTTAGGACATATATCGCTCATTTATTGTTCTCCTTCCTCCCGCATGATCGTTAGTAACCTTGCAATAGATGTCCTCAGCTGCCTGATTTTTCCAGGGGATGGCGGAGATCCACCCATTGCAGCTACTCCACGTTCATGCATAAGCTCTCTTTTTAATTCATCAAGTTTCTCCTTTCTTTCTTCAGGAGCAAACGCTCTAATTTCCTTAGCCTTAAGGACCATTTATGCAACCTCTTCTAGTAATTTCCTTAAATTTTTAACAATAATCTCGGCTGTCTTTCCCCCGACTCCATCGATTGCGGAAAGATCGTTAACATCCATTTCATAAAGCTCTTCAAGTGTCTTAATACCGGCCTTTTTGAACTTTTTAACAATAGATGGACCAATGCCTTTCATCTGGGTAAGTTTGCCAATATCAGTTTCAGTAGTTCTCTCGGGTTTAACTTCAGATTTTTTAATTTCTTTAACCTCCTTCTGCTCGCCTTTGTCTCCCTTTGGCAAGTTTATACTAATTTCATCTGGAAGTTTTGCATCTGGTTTCATTATTCCGACTTTTATGCCAAGAACCCCTGCTTTTAATTTGGCAACAGCAAATCCTCTATCCATTACTTCATTTGCTGTCTCTCCACAGTATTTTATATGTCCTTCCATAAATTTTTCAGTTCTATGTCGAGCACCAGTTAGTTTGCCAGCAATTACAACTTGGCAACCTTTTGCCCCTGAATTCATAATTCTTCTAACGGTCGAATGACCCGCACGCCTAAAATGCCAACCTCTCTCAAGTGCCTCAGCAAGTTTTTCTGCCATGATCTGTGCGTTAAGTGAGGCTGACGATCCAGCCTCCTGAATCTCAATTTGAGGATTTTCTACATTAAATTTTTCTCTTATATCATTAGTAATTTCTTTTATCTTGCCTCCAGATTTACCGATTACCATACCGGGCCTTTCAACAAGAATATTAATTCGAGTCCCCATGGGAGTTCGTTGAATCGTCATTCCGCCAAAACCTGCACCTTCGATTTTCTTAATTAAGAATTCTTTGATTAATATTCGATTGGTATTTTCCCTTATGAATTTTCGTTCCCCTGCCATTACTCTACCTCTTCAACGATTATTTCAATATTGGTTGTTTTTTTGTTCTTATTGGTTGCTCTGCCCTGCGCTCGTGGTGTAATTCCTTTAATTACTCGCCCGCAATAGGCTGAGACATGAGATATCTTAATATTTTCAATATCAAACCCTTTGTATTCGGCATTGTTCTCAGCATTTTTGACCGTTTTTAACATGTATTTTGCAGCCTTTTGGGGAAAGCTTCCCGGACCAACTCTTCCTTTTTGGTGAGATACTTTTTTATTATGAAACACAGCAGGCAAAGCCCTTTTTTTGACGATAACGTCCTCAAGATATTTCTTGGCATCCTCTAGTTTCATACCTCTTATCGCGTGAGCTAGATTAATAGAATCCTTAAACGAACAGTGTAGCTCATAACCGTATGCTTTTGCGGTTTTATCTGGATCTTTAGTTGTTGAATATTTCATGCTTCATCACTTCAAGGGCATATATTTTGATGATCTGGTTGCACCAACCCCTGGTCCAGTATGCTTAACTTTTTTACGTGTTAACGCAAACTCTCCAAGGTAGTGTCCTACCATGTGCGGTTCAATATCAACTCTTTGAAACTCATGACCATTATAAACATCTAATCTGTGACCTATAAAACTGGGCAATATAATCATATTCCTGCAGTGGGTTTTTATTGCATTGCCTTTTTCAGTTGTATTAACATCATTTAAAAGTTTATTTTGTAACTTAGTTAGACCTCTATTCATTGTCCTGCGCATTCTGGATGTTAATAAAGGCAATAACTCTTCGATAGAGAGCACTCGAAGCTCCTCTTCAGTCAAACCGCAAAATCTGAACTCTGCTTTTTTAACTTCAATTTTCTTCCTTCGCAGTTTTCTCATTGTTCTTGCAGAACTTCCAAAGCTTTTTTTCGACGCCATATGATCTACCTTTTGCCAGTTCTACGGGCAGCAATATTTCCAACATTTTTGCCAGGGGATGAACCTCGTCTAATAGTCGAAGGTCCACCAACATGTTGATGATTACCACCACCATGAGGATGAGAAACAGCGCACATCGCAACTCCTCTAACAACAGGATATTGTTTCCCTTTCCTTCTGAATTCGAAGTGTTTTTTTCCAGCTTTTAAAAATGGTTTTTCTTTCCTTCCGCCACCCGCAACCACACCAACAGTTGCCCTGCACTCAGAATCTAATGTTTTGAATCCTCCAGAGGGGAGTTGTATAACAGTTTTTTTTGCATCGTGTGAAACAATCGACGCATTTGTTCCTCCAGCTCGTACAAGTTTCCCTCCATCGCCCGGAGAAATCTCAACATTATAAATAGGAACCCCTTCAGGAATTCTGCCTATTGGCAATATATTACCAAGTGAAACTTCATTTTTCTTTGTTGAAAATTTTATTTTTTGGCCTACTCCAATCCCCTCGGGTGCCAAAAACATGATTTTTTCATTATCACCAAATTTAACAATTGCTAAGGGCGCTGTGTGCCCAGGGTCATGAATGATATCATCTATTATACCAATTCTCTCACTGGTATCTCTATCATATTTAATTTTTCCTTTAAACCTATGAGAAGGGGATCGAAAACGCCCCCTTGTCCTTCCACGGCGTTGTTGGATTAATCTTTTTCCCATTTTAATTCCTCTAGAATATACCTATTCTCATTCCGACATCTTCAGCTTTCACTTCTGATGTGAAAGTAACAATTGCATGTTTTCCTGTTCTGGTTATCCTTGTGTTTACATTCTTAACTTTTGTTTCAAACATTTTCTCAACTGCACGTTTGATTTGTGATTTATTGGCATTTCTTTTTACTACAAATTCTAATGCGTTATTTTTTTCCATCAAATTCATTGTTTTTTCAGTAACATAAGGGTGAAAAATAATGTCATAGGGATCCATTAAACACCCCCTCCAATTTTCTCCAAATCTGATTTTGTAATAATTGTGAGTCTACCTGCAGTTCCCCCAGGAGCAAGATGTTCAATATTAAGATTTTTAGGTTCTACTATATCGATCCCAGTTAAATTTCTGGAACTTTTGTGTATTTTTTCTTTAGTAGAAACGATAAGAATTGACTTTGGCGTTTTGTACTTTCTACCTCGCATTTTTCCGCGACCTGCTCTGATGTGTGTTCCGTTAGTCGCGCGGAGGATATCATCATAGATACCGATTTTTTCAAGAGTTTCGATTACTTCCTTTGTTTTTTTGCAATTTCCGAATTTATCATCTACTATTACAGGTAGTGTAATTTTTCCATCAAAAATATGTCCTCGATTTGATACCATGGATTTGTCTCTAGTTGCAGCTAAAGCAGATTTTATTGCTTTGACTTTTTCTTTTTTGTTTATTTTTTCTTTCCAATCCCTCGCAACTTTAGGTGGATGAGCCCTACGTCCGCCCACAACACAAGGTGCGAGTGCAGCCTTTGTTCCTTGTGTCAATCGCGGAACCCGGGAAGATCCTCTTCCCTTTCCAACAGAAGCAGTTGCATGTCTTTTCCCAGCAAAAGGATCAGATCCGTAGGGTTGACGTTTGTTTGAACGCATCACATTGAAGGATTTTTTGATAATATCAGGTCTATATTCGGTATCGAAAACCGCGGGTAAATCGATTTTCTCTGACACAGATCCATCAATCCCGTATACATTTACCTTGACCATTATCTTACACTCCTTGTTTGCTTGTGGTGGATATATATGTTACTTCAGGTTTTTCGACTTTAACACCACGTTGATATCGTACTGCATCTCTTATACTGATAAGTCTCTTAGTAGGTCCAGGTATTGACCCATGAAGAATAATATATGAATTTCTAATTACTCCATAATGTGGAAAACCTCCACTTGGTGTGATTTCCTCGCCGTTTTCACCGATTTTTAAAATACGTTTGTTATACTCTGTTCTTTGATGATATCCCATTTGACCATCGTTTGGAACTGTTGCTTGAACCCAATTTGGATGCCACGAGCCTTGTGTTCCAACCATACGTCTATGCTTACTGTTTTTATGAGATAGAAGTTTCAAGCCCCAACGTTTAACACGACCTTGAAATCCTTTACCCTTAGTAACAGCAATTGTATCAATCATATCTCCTTCTTTGAGAGTATCATTGATTTTCACTTCTTTACCAAGTATTTCCTTTGCATATTTAATTTGATCTTCAATGCTGCCACCTGCTATCCTAAACTCACGTATTTCTGGTTTTTTCTTAGGAATCCCTGTAACTAGTTTAGGCTGAGTATAAACAATAACACGTATTTCATCTGCATCTTTTGTAAAATCCCAGTTTTTCTTTTTATCTTTCTTTGATAAAGGCAGTCTTTGTGATAATTCTACATCAAGCTTATCTGCCCATATTTCACCAAAAGCATGTAAGCCATGAATATCTTTTTTATATGCACGTACAGCTGCTATTCTAATCGGTGGTGTTTCAACAATTGAAACAGGCATAATTACTTCTCTACCAGATGTTGTTGATGTTGGTCTGTAATCAACCACATGAGCATGAGTCATGCCAGCTTTATACCCTAAAAAACCCTGTATTTTAGGTTGATCTCTGCCCTCTGGCCAACTTTTAATATGTGGGGTTTCAGCTTTGCATCTTTTCCGTGGCGAAAAGCCCATTGAACCTCTTCTTGGATGATGAATATCAGCCATAACATTCCCTCTGTAATTTATTATTTAAATGTTGATTTTGCATTTAGTGCATCTATACCGTGACATTTCACATGCGGCTGAAAATTATTTTGTAGCCGTCTGATTCCGGGTTTCCTATAGAATTGCCCGATGATTGTCTGGTAAAGATGAAGAGAAATACGCATATCAGAAATCATATATAAAGCTTATTGCAAAAAAGTCTATTTGGATGGAAATTTAAAAATTTTTATTGAAAATATCAGCTTAAGTTTCAGTCATCTGTGATATTAAGATGTTTTTTAAGTTTTTCAAGTAT
>JAFGPP010000090.1 GCA_016936135.1 Thermoplasmatota archaeon | reverse complement strand
CAGATCTCGTCGCATATCGTCGCTTTACGACCAGAACGCAATAACAAACTGTAGCATGGACTGTAGTGGGTTTGATGAGAGAGAGTCATAAAAAATTATAGACAAATATTAAAAAAATAAATATATTAAAAAAGGAAAAGAGAAAGGTCTTTTACCCTTGTCATGCCAAATACTTGCATCAGAAATGTAGATATAGTAACTAATCCTATGAAATATATTTATGGTTCTATTCAAACATACTAAAACACGTAAAAAACCAAATAATCCTCCAGTTCAATGGAAGATAACAAAAGAATGCTTGGATCTCATATTAGAAGGAGCAAAATCAATTTACCCAAAAGAATTCGGTGGTCTCCTCAGGGTTGACACAACAAACAAACATACCATTACAGAAGTAATTCTATTACCAGGTACGATTTCTGGTGGATCTCAAGCTCTCTTTAAGCTACATATGCTTCCTATTGATCTCAGCATCATAGGAACAGCCCATAGTCATCCTTCAGGCATATCACTTCCTTCCAGAGCGGATTTAGAGCTTTTTGACAAATATGGAAAAGTTCATATTATCGTGGCTACTCCCTTCGATCAATTATCATGGAGGGCATATTCTTATGCTGGTGATGCAATACATATCACCATAATTTAGTACACCTATCCGTTTTAATTTAATTTTTAAAAAAATTCAATTATGATTCTTTTTCAACGTTTAATCACAATTTTAGTATACATCGATTAATCAAATGGCTATTTAAACAAAAAAATCATAAAAAGATTTTGAGATCAGAAAGATTTTTAAAAATATTATTTGCTTAACATTTTTGTATTCAAGATTTTATATTTAAAGGCCATCTTGGACAAAAAAAGAATTTTTTATATATTTATCTTCCAAAAAGAAGATAAATATAAAAGTATTTCTTGCTAATAAATAATTTAGGTGGAATTTATAAATGCTTGAAGTTAAACTTGAATGTCCTAAATGTAAAAATCAAATCACTATCCAAGTAAAACAAGGAGAAAAAATACTAATTACTTGCCCAAAATGTAAAACTCAAGGCACATTTACATTGCCAACAGAAAAATCTGTTCAACAAGAATCAAAGAAGGAAGACATTTTAATCGTTGAACATCTGCGTAAAACTTTCGATAAAGATATTTTAGCTGTAGATAACATATCTTTTCGTGTTCATAAAGGAGAAATATTTGGGTTCTTAGGACCAAACGGTGCTGGAAAAAGCACTACTATTAAAATTCTTACAACCCTACTCAAAAAAACCTCAGGAAAAGCAACAATTGATGGATTTGATATAGATGCCCAGCAAGCCCAAGTGAGACGCATAATAGGATATTCATCTCAAGATGTCGGGGTTGATAACGATCTTACTGCCCGTGAGAACTTGCTATTACAATGTCAGTTTCACCATATCCCTAAAAAGAAAGCAAAAAAGAAGGTAGACGAACTTCTTAAAACAGTTAAACTTATAGAAGCTGCTGATAGAAGGTTGAAAACCTTTTCAGGTGGCATGCGCAAACGTCTTGATTTGGCTTCATCTCTTGTATCAGGACCAAAAATACTTTTCCTTGATGAACCAACAACTGGACTGGATCCTCAGAGCCGGCAAGATATTTGGGATTATGTTATTAAACTCAATAGACAGGGTATGACGATTTTCCTGACCACACAATACATGGAAGAGGCGGACCATTTAGCTAATAGATTATGTATTATTGATCAAGGTAAAATTGTTGCTCAAGGGACGCCTGCTGAACTTAAAGAAAAAATTGGTACGGATAAGATAAAACTTCTTTTTAAAATAGATGATGTTGAATCTTGTGAAAAGGCAAGGAAGTTGCTTTTTAAGTTACCGGGGATTGAAACAGTTGGTGAATGTGGACTAGGATTAGTTTCTGAAAATGGATTAACTATTATGACAAAGAACGGATCTGCTATGTTTGTTAGGGTTGTTCGGGCATTGGATGAGGAAGATATTTCTTTTGAGCAGTTGACCCTTTCAGTGCCTACTCTTGATGAAGTATTTCTTAAACTTACAGGTAAAACTCTGGATGTGATTGAACGAAAAAAAGCGGTAAAACCAGTTGGGAGGAGAAGATAATGAACTTTATGGAAATGTTATCTGAAATTGTTTCTATATTTAATCGTTGGAATAAGAAATTGGTTCGCCAGCCCATTCTAATTTTTTTTAATCTTATCCAGCCATTAGTATGGTTTTTATTATTCACACAAGCGTTTTCAGCAATAGGGGATATACCATCATTCCAGTTGCTTACAGGAACAAGCAGTTATGTAACATTCTTCACTGCAGCAGTTATTATTCAAACAATCACATCATCAGCACTTAGTTCTGGTTTGGGTCTTGTTACAGATTTTGATAGTGGTTTCATGGACAAGATGCGAGTAGCACCTATTAGCAAATCATCTATTTTATTTGGAAGACTTTTTAGTGCAGCTCTAACTACAATCATACAAGTAGCTATCATAATAGTAATAGGATTTGCATTAGGAGTAACTATAGCTTCTGGGATGGTTGGAATAATAATAATTTTTATTTTAACCGCTCTGTTTGGTATTGCATGGTCTGGCATTTCTTTATTTGTAGCGTTAACAACAAAAAATCAAGAAACAACACTTTCAGTTGGTTTACTTACAACATTTCCGTTGTTATTCCTATCTGCAGCTGTAATGCCACTTGGTTTACTACCAGATTGGGTTCAACAGGTTGCAAAAGTAAACCCTTTTACCTATGTTGCTCAAGCGTTTCAGTCCCTAATTATTAATGGATTTGAATGGGATAAAATTGAGTACGCTCTCATAGCGATACTCATTGTAGGTGTATTAAGTGTAGGTGCGAGTATTATGGTGTTTCGGAAAAAAATTTCCTAAAATTTGAGGGTCGATTTGTATTTATTTAGGGTTTAAATTTTTTTTACCCACAAAAATATAGATGTGTAAAAAATGTTACTAGTCCGGATTCGCTTTTTTTAATCTTTCAAGTTTCTCTTCCAATATATGTATTTTTCCCCTGATTTGCTCCCTCTTTTTCTCATATCCTGCTTTATGCTTTTCAAATTCTTCCTCTGATATTTCTCCTTCAAAATATTTTTTTTCTATTATCTCAAATTCCCTGTGGTATACTGCCCGAAATGCATTCAAATCTTTAATTTTTTCTTCGATTTTTTCTAGCTTTTTCATGATAAAAACTATCAGTCGCAAATATTTAGCCTTAATTGCTTAACATTAAACCCGGCATGCTACTAAATAACCCTTTTTGTGGGTATTGATCATTTATCTGTGGTTGCATTGTTCTAAATTCATTAAGGTTTGTATCAGTCCTTAATATATAGCGAGCGAAATAAAATGCTTCCTCAACTGAGACCTTTCCATCCTTAATCATAAATAATGGTAGTCTTCCAGTTTTCAAAAAACTGGGTCTGAAACCATCAGCTTCACCTGTTCTTATCCCTTCAAACCAGAGGAGAGAAAACAAGGGACCCAGCGTGGTACTGGCATATCCTAATCTGAACTTGCTGGCCCCTGTGATAATAACCCTGCCTGGCTGGGGAATGCCCGAATGAAGGAGAAAAGGAGTGGGTAGATTATATATTGTTTTATCAGCAAAACCGCCGGAATAGCAGGCATCTATAATGATACAAACCTGTTTTGATTTTAATAAACTTAGTAAATATCCAAGTTCTTTATCTATTATAATATCATCCCATACAAAAATATCACTGTTCCTTAGAATTTTTCCACCAGTCAGTTTTTTACTATAATCGCCATAACCGTGATTAAAAATCCAGATGAAAACCTCGCTATCATCATACCTGTTTGACTCCTGGATAACAAGTTCCAGGACAGAGATAACCTCTTCTTTTATGGCTGCCCCATAGGTTATATTATAGTGATGATGACGTTGCTGCAATGCTGCCACTGGATTACCATAACCATTCTCATCCCTTATCCATCCATCATCAAAAAGAAGATATATATTTTGGGTTGAGTAACTACCGTTTTCAATCAGGTATCTAGTCATGTTTTCTGCGAGATACAGACCACCGTTCCCAAGTTTGCTCTCATTATCTGAGGGAAAGTTAGCAGCGGCAACAAAAATCGCCCACTTATGGGAACCTGAACTAACATCTAAGGGATTGTCCACACGCACAGTAATTTTTTCCACGGCTGAGTAGGTCACTCCATCCCACACACGAGCACTTATGACTGCTGAGCCATTGGTAACCCCATAGGTACTCCAGTTAAACCACCACTGTGAGGTACCTTGTGCACTTCTCCAATCCCCGTCATTTATTTTTATCTCGACATTCATCACTGATTCATTGCCATCAGGATTGGTAGCAGTCCCCCTTATTGTTGTTATACCGAAAACAACCATGTCATCAGTGGGATACTCTATCTCCACAAATGGCCTCGTATTCTCATCCGGGAAGACACACCCCGACAAGAGGATAAATGTCCCACTAAGTAATAAAATAAGGGGAACTAACTTTATGGAAATAATTGAGGAGACCATAATGGACATTCAAAAATATCTTACTTTATTATTAATATTTCTCTATAGATTAGACCGTCTATCATTTATTTATGAATATATATTTAAAAAGTACACCATGACAATATTAAAAAAGTAATAAATTAAAAAGAATGGACCCTTCAGAATTTTGACTTATTTTTGCTTAAAAAAGATAGGTGTTCACCTCTGTAAAAAACCGTGCTAATGAATAGCAGGCCCGGACCGGGATTCGAGCTCATTTTTACAAGCAAAAAACCATATGCCAACAGGAGTGAAAGAAAAAAAGAGAAAAGATATTTATTATCCTTATTTTCTTTTGAGGTAACATAAACATAGAATACCGAATGAATCACAAATAAGGACAATAAAAAGGATAATACCACTAATTGTGGAGGAATATAAACCGAACATAAAACCCATAATTATTAGCACAATAGCTACAATCAAAATTATAAGGCCACCCACAAAATACTTTACAACAGAATGTTCAACCATAAAAATGCAATCCAATGCCAATTATTATCTTTATCCTAAAATGTTTTTAGTAAAAAACATTATATGAAACATTTAACCTAGTATAGAATATAGGACATATATACACAATCTATAAATAAACGAGGCATGTTTATTAACTATAGATGGAGGCATAAAAATGAAAAAAATAGTATGTATATCCGTATTGATTTGCTTTGTAATCCCGCTTTTGGTCACAGGGGAAACATCCATTTCTGAGAATGATGGGTCATCAGCCCACAATTATGAAAAAGACACAGAGATTTCATGTACCAGTACTGATTTAACCATAGCACTAGAACAAGCAAGACTTTCCTTTGGTGTTAACTTAGTACTAACCAATGAGGGAAATCAACGATTGGATGATATAACATGGAGTTTTAGGGGAAAACCAGTTATCTCAGGTACAGGTCTTATACGGCAAAGCCAATCAAGTCAAGGGACTATCAGTGAATTAGGGGCAGGAGAAACAGAAACCATCGAATTTCGGCCATTTGATTCCGTCAATCCCAGCCCCCTTGGATTTGGGAACACCTATCTTAATGCATCAGCCCAGGTAGGTGATATCCAAATTAGAACCCAACAAAGAACAGACCATTTTCTTTTCTTTCTCTACAATTATCAAGATACCTATAAAGATATTCCTCCAGCAGTTGCCTACCAAATGTACCTTGATGAAATATTTGAGCTAATCATTGACGTGGTGGGTCTTGATATTTACTCCCTAGGTCACCTTCCTGGAGCAGTTAATTATATTTGGGCTGACGGAACACTAAACAGCAAAATATCTACACTTGATAAGGAAGGGACATACCTTGTCTATTGCCATACTGATCCTCCATCTACTGACAGTGCCCAATCCCTAATTGATGTTGGTATAACAAATGTGTATCGCCTGGAGGGCAATTATCGGGCATGGGTTGATGCAGGCTATCCAACAGAACCTTAGTAACACCTAAAAAAATGGATTTATTAGAAAATGAAATGGTTTGTTAACCCTTCCAGCAGAGCTTCTATTAAAAACCATCAGAAAAAAGTTATAGATTACCAGCCTAGTCCAACAAACAATGGGTATTCTTATCAACATTCTTAAACTCGGACGATTTCACTTCTTAATAGGGGGTTTTTTCTTTTTTCCCTGGGGGCACTTTGGTCATTATTAAATGGTGCCGATTTCATTGTGGAGAAATTTGTATGGGGATATGCAATCCTTTTTACAGGGCACCTATCTGTTTCATATAGCAATGATTATTTTGATACTGAATCAGATAGATTTTCCACACCTACTTTGTTTGCAGGGGGAAGCGGTATACTTGTGAAACATCCAGAGTTGAGAATATTTGCCAAATGGATTGCATTGAGTTTAATCGGGATTTCCCTTCTTTTAGCCGTGGGATTTACTATTATGTATTCATTTCCTTTCTATTTTATTATCTTTGTTCTAGTGGGAAATCTTGTTGGATGGTTCTATACTGCTCCACCTCTAAGATTATCATATCGTGGGATGGGAGAAATAACCGTAATGATTACGATGAGTTTCCTTATGCCCATAATGGGGTATTTGGTATTGGCAAAAGAGATCGGCACCCATTTTTTTATTATTGGAGTACCATTATTAATATACGGACTAGATTTTATATTAAACGTAGAAATTCCGGATATGGAAGCAGATAGAATAAGTTAAAAAAAAAACCTTGATTGCCCGTAAAGGTCGCCCCTTTGGATTTGCCACTATCACGATTTGTCTCCTACTAGTGGCACTTTATTTTTTGGTTTATCTCTTATATCACTAGAATTAACTAATATTGATTATCGGGTGTTGACACTCTTTTCATTACTGCCCTTAGGTGTTGGAATAATGCCATTAACACGAAAAAATACAGACAAAAACAATTCCACCATGTATGCTAATAATAATATGGCAGCTTTGGTAATCTTTATTGTGATAAGCAACATTTATTTTACCTATCATATGCTTTAAAAAAATTTTTATTCTATCTAAGTAAAACTATAATAAAAAATAATGGGGAAAAAAAATAAGACGAATTTTAGTTTTATTTAATTAATAAATATTATTGATGAACTAAGTTCAGAAACACTGAAATTTATTTTTTAACCGGCATAACTTCCAGTATAATCTTTTTATTTAATCATACTAGATTCGTTATCAACTTCCCATTCAACAACTTGCTGAAATTTGGTTACCAAAATTATTTTTCTTATCATAAGAGCTAACAGCACGGAAGATGGTGCCTGTAAAAAATCTTTGAGATGAGGATGCTTTAAGAGATAGATGTGACAAAAATCTTCCCTTTTTTCACCCCGTACTGCTGTAACATCCCCTAATACGGTAACAGCAGCTGCTTGGTTAACATCTTGTGGATTATTTAGACGGTTGTCAATTAGCATAGCTACATGAGGATTTTTTTTTATGTGCATGAACTTTGAAGTTGATAATCCTGTCACAAACAAGAGAGAACGCGTATCATCAGTCGATGCAAATGCCACAAGTGACGTATATGGCTGTTTATCCATTTGGGTAGCAAGAACACTAAAAGATTGTTTTTTGAAAAGATCACGAACAATTTCCTGAGCTTTATGCAACTCCATGATATGTATTATATCATAATAATAATATTTATAAACATTTTTAAGTGACGCAGGATTCTGCCAAAAAAACCGTGTTTTAACAGAGGGAAATACCCATTGTTCCCGTCGGGATTTGACCACGAATCTACACGTCAAAAAAGGGTGCTCAAAAGAGGGGAACGAAAAAAAGAAAGAGGGGACGTTGTTTAGAGTTTTGTCCTAGAAATAACAGAATTTGTCGTGAGACAGGGAGCAAATTGGGATATCCTTCCAGAAACCGTAGCAATAACGTTATTAATAGGAAGAGTCCAGTTTTATAGTAATTATTCATCTTAGTCTCACCAGTTATACAATCTGGTTTTGATATAAAAAAATGTCTTTTTTAAATAACATTGTTTGATTAATTTAGAAAAAAGAAAATTTTTTTGTGTAATTGTAGCGGCGGAGGGCAGTAATGTGAACTTGGACATAAATCTCTCTACTTATAACCGATTTACGACGAGAACACACTGAAACACTGCAGCACAAATTGTTGTGGATTTGGTTGGTAAAAACATAATACAAAATTACATTTGGGATAGTTTGGATTACAAAAAAAAGATGGTTACTATTCTCTAATTAAATAAAGAAAAACCACTAGGACACAAAACTCAAAAATATGATAGAATATTAATATACCCCCAAGACCGGTTCCTGAAAATCCCAATGTAGCTATAAGAGGCAGATCAGGATCACGAAGAGCAGAAGCTATAGTCAACAATTGAGTGGACCAATAGGCAAAAAAACTTTTAATTAAAAGCATCACCAAAAATAATATTAATCCAATGAGAAATTTTGAGTGTGCCTTCAGGAAAATTGATATATGGGTATATATCAATGCAAAGAGAAAAAATATGTTAAGTGTCAGCAAGGTCATCCCAAAAAGGGGAATACCTGGCTTCAATTCTGCTTCTGGATCAATCTCATGGATTCTATCCCGGGCACGACGGATACTGACACCAGAAAGAAAGATGCCCACAAATAATCCGATAACAATCAACAGTGTTATCAGTAGAAATGTCTTTGTCTTTGGATGCATGCCCATTATTGAGTGCATATCGCCCATTTTTATTTCACCTATGGTAACATTACTCGTGTTTATCAATTTTTTTTACAAATTTCTCCCAAATCTCACTAAAATAATCTTTCAAATTCAGTAAATGTTCAGAAGGAAAATATGTTTTACCATATTTTTCACCCACAGCTATGAGAATACCATTTTTTTCAAGAATCTCAAGATGATAGCGAACGGTTTTATAATTCACGTTTAAGAGCTTACAAAGTTCATGAGCATTACACGGTTTTCTAAAAATCTCTTTAAGAATTTTTCCCCTGTTTTCACCCCCTTGAGTATTTGCAAGTAACCACCAGAGAACATACCTAAACTTATCCATTACATCCTAATAAAAATGTAAGAATAAAGGCAATAAAAAGATTATTAAAACCCATGGATTTGGGAGAAATTCATGTACAATTGTGGTTTAATTTGTAAAGAAAATATTAAAAGAAACAGATATTAACAGGATACAGTAAAAATGAGGGACAAAATATGAAAAATAAGGGAAAAAAAATATTGGGAATGGTCCTTGTGGTACTCATCGTGGGGACAATAGGTGCGACAACTGTCAGTGCAATGGATGTATCTGGATGGGGAAATAAACCCAGTTTTAAGGACCTGAAAAATAAATGGCTCGAAATCCAAGATGCGAAACAAGAGATACGGGATATGGCGGAAGGATATGGAATCGATCTACTCTCATTAACTGGTGAACAAAAACGTGAAATAGCCCAAACAATCCATGACCTCAAAAAAGAGGGGGCAAACCGGGACGAAATCAAAGATGCCATTATTGACTTACTCATAGACTTTGGTGTCAATATACCAGATTTAACACCCGACCAACGTGCCGAGATAAGAACAAAAATCAAGACACACTTACAGGATAGCTACGGTTTTATCTTTATTGAACTTACGGTTGAACAAAAGGCGTATATAAAACAAACAATCATCGAATTAAAAAAACAAAAAGCTACTCGAGAAGAAATCAAAACAGCTGTTGTTAATTTATATGAAAGTTATGGGGGCATAATCCCTAGATTAACTGATGCTGAAAAAAAAGACATACATGAGTGGATAGTAACTATGCTGGAAACCGATTATGGACTGGATCTCCCGAATTTAACCAGATATCAAAGAGAAGCACTAAAAAACAAAAAAGATGAAATTAGGGAACTGCAAAAGGAACTCAAAGAAATGCTTAAAGATGCAGGGTTTTTCACAAAATACAGATTCCTACGATATTTACGAAGACATATCACCTCAATTTATCTCGGAAATTAATCAAGTTATGGACTGGAGATATTCAAAAACAAATCCATGTAAAACCTGTTATGGGTGGAACCCTTATTTTTCTTCCCAGTGTAATCATGAAAAATTTATCTGTCCAGAATGTAGGAGAAAACAGTGTGTGTTGCATTGGCCGTATCCTATGAACACAGAGGAAGAAGCGATTCATTTTCTAAAATCTGCTGAGGTGAAAACTGGGAAAAAATGCTTTGTGAAACATGTTAACATCGGTAATTTTGACAAATGGAAAATATTTACAAGCAAAGATGACTATCAAAGTTAT
>JAFGPP010000089.1 GCA_016936135.1 Thermoplasmatota archaeon | reverse complement strand
CTACCGCTTCAAATCCCTTTCCTTCTAATAACAAGGAGTGGGCAGGCAGAACAGACAATGCTGTATCTTCTTCAGGAGCGCCCAGGAAAGTAGTTGGAATTGTGTCGTGAAATGTGTGAGACAGAGAAGTAGTTATAATGTAAACGCAAAGCAATAACAGAATAAAATTTTCCGAAATACCGTAATTAACAAGAAAACTAAGTGAAAGCACGACACTACCAGACATTGACAATAAGATTAAGGCAATATTGTTGACATGCAGACCTGGCAGCAACCCTGTAGCAATTCCTGTAAGTACACCAAGAAAACTAAACAACAACACCAAGAGCAGATCAATCATATTCACTCCCAATCGGTATTAATTCCAAGGAATTGACATCTTGGGAAACGTAAAACCTGTACATTAGTTGCTCATTATAATATTCCAACCGCCCTTTTGCCCAAACCTGTTGACCAATGAATTTTTTAACGTTAATATTTGATATGGCCATAACCGTATGATTTTTTTCGATGTCTTTAAGGAAAAAATAATCGTCATTAACAAGGTCGACAATTCCGGTCACATTAATGTTTAGATTTTCGTATTTATCGGGATTTTGAGCGACCTGCCATATTGGCACAGATAGATTCGCCCATTTGGTAATTAGACAAATATTTCGATTACTGTCCACAACAATTTCCCATTCGTCTTCATATTTTTGAACTTTTCCCGTAACTTGAATCTTGTCTCCAAATTCTAAATCAAAATTTTCCTCAGAAAAAATTGTAATTGACGAAGAATTATCTGTCAAACAAATAATCAGATTTCCATATTTTGTATTGTAATATTCTTTAACAAGACCCTGGGTAGTAACTACCTTATTCTCGTAATTTTGTATTTCATATATATCAATATAGACTGGTTGCGTAAGAGTTGAAATAAAATAGAGGAGAAACATACATGAAAGTGAAAATAGTAACGAAATATGCTTAAATTGCATGTTTTCGTAACTACGAATATTTTTCTTATTTAAAAAGTATGCACAAAAATTTTAGTAAAAAGTATTTTGCCATTTAAAGTGCAAATAGCGTCAAAACAAATACAAATATCATAATAAATATAATAATCAAGTATTTATAGAAGTTTAGATATATAGATAAAAATCCTGAACCATGTTGTATTGACAAAAAATTTCTATTTAATATTTTGATTTGAGTTTAATTATATCTTGCTGCGATAGGCAGAAATTTAAGATCCATGAATGGAAATTTATATGAGTTATCGCATTCAATATTTAGATTGACTTTAATGCGGTGAGTGTGGAATGAACCAAGATGAGACTGTTTTAAAGGTCGCAGAAGCTTTTCAGCAAGACGTAGGTTATGGTAGAGCAAGAATTGATCACCAAACTCGTATGGAATTAGATTTATCTATCGGTGACGTTATTGAAATTGAGGGGTCTAAGAAAACTGCATCTGTCGTTTGGCGCGCACACCCAACAGACGAAGGAAAGAAAATTATCCGTGTTGATAACTTAACCAGAAAAAATGCCGGGGCTGGTCTTGGGGATAGTGTCAAAATTAGAAGAGCAGACGTACAAATTGCAAACAGCGTATCCCTTGCTCCATTGATATCCAAAGGACAACAGATTCAATTTGGAAAGGGCATTGAAGTTTTAATTAAAAAGGGTCTTTTAAAAAGACCGTTGGCCAAAGGCGACAGCATAATTGTACCAGGGATTGCTCTCTTTGGCAGTGCACTCCCATTTATTATTATGGATACCAAGCCAAGTGGAATTATATTAATTAGCGAAAATACCATAGTAAATGTAAAAGAGGAGGCAGCCAAAGATCTTGAACCTGAGGGCCCCAGAGTTAGTTATGAAGACATAGGGGGCCTCAAGGAGGAATTAGAGAAAGTTAAGGAGATGATTCAGCTTCCAATAAAACACCCGAAAATTTTTAATCGTCTTGGTATAGACCCGCCAAAAGGGGTGTTGCTTCATGGACCCCCCGGAACTGGAAAAACACTAATCGCCAAGGCAGTAGCTAATGAATCTGGTGCTAGCTTCTATACAATAAATGGCCCAGAAATAATGAGCAAATTTTATGGCCAGAGTGAAGAAAACCTACGAAAAATATTTGAAGATGCAGAAAAAAATGCCCCATCTATTATATTTATCGACGAGATAGATGCAATTGCCCCAAAAAGAAGCGAGGTTCATGGTGAAGTTGAGAGAAGAGTCGTATCTCAATTGTTAACTCTCATGGATGGTCTCAAGGGCCGCGGAAAGTTAATCGTTATTGGCGCAACAAACATACCCGATGCAATGGATCCTGCGTTAAGACGACCAGGACGTTTTGACAGAGAAATAAGAATTGATGCCCCTGACAGAAAAGGACGTAAAGAGATTTTACAAATTCATACTAGAGGCATGCCCTTAAGTGATGACTGTGATTTAAACCAACTTGCTGACAGCACTTATGGCTTTGTCGGTGCCGATCTTGCTGCACTTGCACGTGAGGCAGCAATGAATGCATTAAGAAGATATCTACCAGAAATTGATCTTGAAAAAGCAATCCCTCTCGAAGTCCTCGAAAAAATGGAAGTCACGATGGAAGATTTTAAAAATGCTCATAAGGGAATTGAGCCTTCTGCAATGCGTGAATTTTTTGTCGAAGTTCCTAAAGTTTCTTGGAACGACGTTGGAGGCTTAGAAGACATAAAGCAGAGTCTTAGAGAATCGGTTGAGTGGCCACTTACACAACCAGAGGTCTTTAGTCGTATGGGTATAGAGCCCCCTAGAGGAATTTTACTTTATGGGCCCCCAGGAACTGGAAAAACTCTTCTTGCAAAAGCAGTAGCAAACGAATCCAAAGCAAATTTTATTTCAATAAAAGGACCAGAAGTAATGAGCAAGTGGGTAGGAGAAAGCGAGAAGGCGATTCGGGAGCTATTCAAAAAAGCAAAGCAAGTTGCACCCACAATTGTATTTCTAGATGAGATAGATTCGATAGCACCTAGGAGAGGAGCTTATTCGGGGTCACATGTTACTGAAAGTGTCGTAAACCAAATATTAACAAGTGTTGATGGTTTAGAAAGTATGGAAGGTGTTGTTATAATAGGTGCAACAAATCGACCTGATATACTTGATCCTTCTCTGCTGCGGCCAGGAAGATTTGATAGATTAATTTTAATTCCTGCTCCTGATTTTGATTCTAGATTAAAAATATTTAAGATACATGCCCGAAATATGCCGTTAAAAGTTACAAATGAAGAAATGAAGGTAATTGAGAGCGAATTGACTAAAAAAAGTGAATTAATAGATATTTTAAAAAGGGGGACAAGCGGGGAAGTTATTTCCCAGAAGGAACTAAACAAACTAAAAGATGACCAAATTGATATTAAACAAGTTTTGAAAAAGATGTCATCCATTGATAAATTATTCTATTGGTTGGCATCAAACACTGAAGGATTTTCTGGTGCCGATATTGCAGGAGTATGCAGAGAAGCAGCAATGACTGCACTAAGAGAAGACATTAAAACCAAAGAGGTTTCAAAAAAATATTTCGATGAGGCTTTATCAAAATCAAGAGCCAGCATTAACGATGAAATAATAAAATATTATGAAAAAATTACCAAGGACCTTGGGAGTGCGATAGACAAAAAAGATAAAAGAGATAAGGACATTCAATATACTTAATATTGGGAATTAGGATGGAGGGATGATATTGAAACTAATGGAAAACGAATTAAGAGGAAAAACTGTCATGAGCGAAGAGGGGTTATATCTAGGGATACTTAGAAATTCGACAGTTGACGAAAAAACTGGAGAATTGTTAAATGTTTTAATAGAGCCATCAGATGATGTAGATCCGAGATTATATCATCTAGACAAACAAGGGCATCTTGTTTTCCCCTTTGATTCTATTAGATCAGTAAAAGATGTAGTTATCCTTGGCAGTTAAAAAAATAATATATATTTGATTATCAAAATCAAAATTCACAATTTTTTACTATTTTTTAGTTGTTATTAGATTTAGATTACTTGTGCGACGGGGACCCCTTAATTTCGCTTGGAAATATTATATTTGATGATTTATAGTAAGATTAGTCTTGATGTAATATATCCTGAAACGTATTTATTTGCCCGTATATGAGCATTCCGATTTTTTTAAAAAAAATTGTTGATAAGCATTGATAAAAAATCAAAAATAAAATCTAGATCTCCACACGAAATAAAGGCCTACCCATTAAATCCAATTATTTGAAGAAATTTACAAAAAAATTAATTAAAATTCTCAAATAATGCTAAATAATGTTAAATACACTAAATCTATTTATATGAGAAAACCGGGGTGAGTATTCTTATAGGCAAAAACACAGTTAATAGTGATATATTCGGACATTTGTTAAAATCAGATGGATTGTTTATTGATAGAGAAGCGATGCGTCCAAGTTATATGCCAGAAATTTTACCTCACCGTGGTAAAGAAATCAACGATTTGGCATCAATATTGGTAACTGCATTGAGAGGCGAAACGCCATCAAATGTTTTTATATATGGTAAGACCGGAACAGGAAAAACAGCTGTTACTAAATTCATCGGAAAAGAATTACTTAGGAAAGGGTTAGAAACAAGTAAAAAAATCAATTTTGTATATTTAAATTGCGAGATAGTAGATACACAATATCGACTCTTGCAAAATATTACTAACCATCTGATCAATGAGTGGTCAGAACGTATTCCCTTTACAGGATGGCCAACTGACGAGGTATATGCAAAACTCATACAAATGATAGACAAAGAAGGTGGTGTTACGGTAATTATTCTGGATGAAGTAGACAAATTAAAAGGAGACGAAGCACTTTATAATTTGTCAAGAATAAACGGCAATCTCCAAAATGCCAAGGTATCAATCGTTGGAATATCTAATGATCTAAAATTCACCGAATTTTTAGATCCTAGGGTAAAATCTAGTCTTGGCGAGGAAAACATGATTTTTCCGCCCTACGATGCAAGTCAGTTGCAAGATATACTTAAACAGAGGGCGAAAATAGCTCTTAAGCCAAATATTCTTGACGATGATGTAATTCCACTCTGTTCGGCGCTAGCTGCCCAAGAACATGGTGATGCAAGGAGGGCATTAGATTTGTTAAGAATCTCAGCTGAACAGGCGGAACGAGGTGGCGCAACCAAAATTACAAAAAAATTTGTACGATTGGCCCAGAATAAAATCGAGATTGATAGAATAATGGAGGTTGTTCGTACTTTACCAACCCAATCAAAACAAATACTTCTTGCCGTTCTTCTTAGAGAACAACAAGATAGAAAGGACGGAATTTCTGGTGTTATTACAACTGGAGAAGTTTATGAAATTTACAAGGATCTTTGTAGAAAAACTAGAACAGATTCTTTGACCCAGAGAAGAGTGGCAGATTTAATCTCGGAATTAGATATGCTTGGTATTATTACGGCACGTGTAATATCTAAGGGAAGATATGGCAGAACAAGAGAAATTAGGATATCCTCATCAACATCGGAAATTTTGAACATTCTTCATGAAGATGATATTTTTAAAGATCTCACAAATTACAAAATTCGAGGGCAAACAAAGTTGCTCTAGCAAAAAAGCTTATACAGTCTAGAAGATGCCAGAAAAAATTGGGGAGGGGGGAACCAGGCACTTAATATCTAGTGACCCGTTAAGTCACTTACAACCCCAATGTTTATTTTTAAGGAATCGAGTTAGTAAAGGTTTGCCCATCTTTCAAATTCAAATTCCCCCAACACTTTTTAGAAACGATCATACAATAAAAAATTTTGCTATTTTTTAAAAACCAATTTATTATGTAAAATTAACGAAGACAGGGGATATGGGGAGGATTTATGAAAATTAGACGCAATTTTCCTAGAAAGACTATTTAAAAGGGGCAAAGAAGTTCTCAATTCAATTTTAAAATTGAAGGACACGACTTAAATAGTAATAATACTCACTTGACATTGTTAACCAAATATTTTTAATTACTTTAGATATTCATAAAAGGTGTGAATTAAATGACTTTCCAAATGCTTGTAGGAAGCAACACTCCTTTGACAGGCGAAGACGACCCTGATGTAGTTGCAAAAAAATTTTTCGAACAAATAGGATATATCTCCAAAGGATCAGATCCAACAATTCCATACAAAATATTTGCAGACTTTTTTTTAAAGCACCCTGAAAAGGCATGGATTGTTGATGAAATCGCATCAGAAATGAAAACCTCTAGACCCACTATATATAGACATCTAAACAAACTTAAAGGGTTTGATGTTCTTGAAGAAGTTCAAGTCCTTGATGAGATCACCAAACAAAATAAAAAAGCCTACCGAATCAGGTATGGAAACATCCAAAAAGCTTGGAACTTTGTTGAGGCACACTTGAAAGTAGCAATAGAAAATTATGGCAAAACCGTAGAGCATTTACAGAAATTAATAGAAAGTCAAAGGATGGATAATAAATGAACAAAAAACCGGAATTGGAGTTAACAGAAGGCTCAACATATAAGATTATATCTATGGGTAGCAGAGATAATGCACTAGAGAGTATGGGGGTTTTCAAGGGATTTATATCAATTGGTATTGATGAAATTGGTCTTATAATGGAGCTGGACAAAAGCCATGGAGAGATGAAAGGAAAAATCAGGATAATTCCATTACATGTGATTCTGGCAATAGATGTTTATGATATCAAACCAAATGACAAGGAAGATATGGACAAAGAGGCACCTCACTACGTTGGATAAGCAACAAGTTAATCTTTCTCAGATAGATTTATTTGGATTTTATTTTCTCTAGCAAGCCAACCTAATGCAGAAAAAGTTTGTTCATAATTTAATCCAGTCGATATTGAAATAGATGGTATATCAACTTCACCTTTTGAACTAATTAAACTCCAAATCTTACCGGCGTTTGTCCCAATTTCACTTGTAAGATTCGTCTTGCCCAACGCAAATAACTCTTCATTTTTAGATATTTTATCCTCCCTTGCAAGCCACCCTGTTGCGATATAAAATTCATAAGGTCTCAAGCTGGAAAAATCTAGCAATTGGGATTCTGTAAGTGGGCCGTTGGAATACAATACTTCCCATAATCTACCAGCATTCCTCCCAAATTGTTCAATAGTATTGATCATCTTTTACCCATCTAATCCATATAATTATGAAAAAAGAATAAATCGTTTACTATTTATAATTAGTGAAAAACAAATTTTTTCGTTTCTAGAGTAAGCCTCTTAAACAGATAATTTTTTGTATTATTTACTTATTCCTCTTTAAATTAGATCATGACTGCAGAAATTGAAAATGTATCAATTAATAGGAAATATGGAGATAGATTCATTGAATTAGACGCACTCCGCGGAGTCGCTATTGGTCTAATGATTCTTCTTCATTTACTTTGGGATCTAGATTATTTCGGTGTTGTGCCACTTAACCATGAGATATACCAGATGCAAAAAATAGTACCACTTATCTTTTTTGCATTAGTAGGAATTTGCCTTGCCATTTGCCAACAGAAGAAAAAGTACTTGTCTGAAGAAAAACAAAAACAATTCAACAAACATGTTGCGACAAGGGGATTAAAGATTTGTGGTCTTGGGTTAATAATAAATATTGTATCATTTATTGTCATGCCAGAAAGACCCGTTATTTTTGGTGTATTACACTTCATTGGTTTGTCTATAATTTTAAGTATACCTTTTTTAAAATTAAAAAAATATAATATAATTACTGCATGCATCGTTTGGATAATCGCCTTTTTAATGGCCAACTTTACAATTGAAAACCCTACAGTACTTCATCTTATTATCGGAATCCATCAACCTGATATTTGGAGATACACCCTTGATTATTTTCCGTTATTTCCATGGTTTGGTGGAGTATTATTTGGAATATTTCTTGGTAATGTCTTGTATAATGGTAATGAAAGAAGATTTCATTTACCAGACATTTCGAACTACCGGCCGATATGTGCCCTCTCGTGGATGGGAAAACATTCACTTGCGATATATTTGGGCCATCAACCAATAATTGCAGCTATGCTGTCGATTTACATTTTTCTATAGAAGGAATTAATTAAACTTAAAAAATGTCGCAATTTTGAAGTTATTACAATATCGGCAAATAGTGTTCAATTTCCCATTTTGAAACTCGCGTTCGATATTTGCTCCACTCTTCTGTTTTAACATGAATAAGATTCTCAAAAATGTGGTCTCCAATAACGGTTCTTAGCATGTCGCTTTGTTTAGCTAGAGCCAGTGCGTGGCCAAGACTATCCGGTAAATTTTCGATACCATATTGCTTTCTTTCGCGTTCGTTTAATGAATAAATATTTTTCTCGACGGGTCTGGGCGGAACTAGCTTTTCTTTTATGCCTCTTAGGCCTGCTGCAAGCATAACTGCAAACTGCAAATAAGGGTTACCAGAAAGATCGGGACTTCTTAGTTCACATCTTGCACTCATTCCTTTTCTTGATGGAATTCTTATCAAAGCACTTCTATTTCTATTTGCCCAAGAAATATAAGTGGGTGCTTCATAACCAGGTACCAATCTTTTATATGAATTGACAGTCGGATTTAAGATTAAGGTTATCTCTTTGATGTATTTTAAAATTCCAGCAATAAACTGCTCAGCAATTTTGCTCAGTTGATGCTGCCCGTCTGGGTCAAAGAAGGCGTTATTTCCACTTTTAGTAAATAGTGAAAGATGAGTATGCATTCCTGAGCCACTGGCCCCATAAATCGGCTTTGGCATAAATGAAGCATGAAGATTATGTTTCGTGGCAATCACTTTTGTAACATATTTTAAAGAAATAACCCTATCTGCTGTTGTTAAAGCATCGTCATATCTAAAATTAATCTCATGTTGTCCACCAGCAACTTCGTGATGAAGGGTATAAGTTTTTATACCCATTTGTTCCATTGCAAGAGATATCTCAGCTCTAACGCCTTCTGCAAGATCTCGATGCGATAAATCAAAGTAACCGGCCGAATCATTTGGAATCAGTGTCGCTTGTTCACCGTTTTTTTTGAATAAAAAAAATTCACATTCGGGTCCCGTATTGAATGTATAACCCAATTCCCTTGATTTGTTTACAATTTTTTCCAATGCATACTTTGTATCTCCAGTAAAACGCTCTCCATTTGGTTCATAAATATCACAATTTATTTTTGCAGTTTTTCTAGATTCAATACAATCAGGCAATATAACATAACTATTTGGGTCAGGCATTGCAATTTTATCGGATTCTTCAATGGTTGCGTATCCTGCAATCGAGGAAGCATCAAACGGCATGCCTTCATCAAGCGCCTCTTCAAATCTGCTTGAGGGAATTACGATATTTTTTGGAAAGCCCAAAATATCAACAAATTGCAGTCTAATAAATAAAATATTTTCTTTTTCCGTTAGATTTAAAACCTCCTCTTTAGAATAAACGCTCTTCTCTGTCAATAGACTAGTCTCCAATTACTTTCCCCAAAATCAGGTATTCTTTTTTATTTATTAAAAACTACTAAATTATCGAAAACTTAATCTTTAAAAAAATAGAAAAAAGAAATTAATGAAATTTTTTGTTAGCTGCTTAATATTTTACCTACTTCTTTAGAGTCAACATCTGTGATATATGGAATAGTACTGATATCTGATGCCTCCTTTGTAAGAGCAGCAATATCGTCTCTTGATATGTAATCCAAAGTAAATTTTCTGCATCCTGCCATGATCTGTCTTAGCCCCTGATGTAATCTTTCCATGTATGTGTACAACCCCATAGCACCTGTTGGAATTTTTTCAAAATCTTTTCCAAATTTTTGTTTTAGATTAGGTGCTGTAACAAAAATCTCCTCAGCAGTAGTTCCAAACCTTTCTATGTATACTGGCACTTGCGATTCATTAATTTTTTTGCCAATGGTTTTTCCAACCATTGCTGCAGCCAATGGTCCACGAGCCATTCCAACGAGTTTGAAGTATGGTGCCCCTAGTGCAAGTCCCTTAAGTATCTGATCTTCAAATGTAAATCCCCCAGCTATAGCAATATCTGGTACATATTCGCCCTTCTTAGCAAGTTTATCAACATAGTTGTAAAGCATAGAATGTAGCTCAACTTGAGGAACTCCCCACTCATTCATCATCCGCCAGGGACTCATACCAGTTCCTCCACCAGCAGCATCAACAGTTAAAAGATCAATTTTTGCTTTCGATGCATATTTTACTGCTTGAGCAAGTGCGACGGGTCGATAGGCCCCCGTCTTAAGGAAAACTCGTTTTGCGCCATAATCACGTAGTTCTTTCACACGTTTTAAAAATCCCACCTCAGAAACCATTCCTACTCTAGAATGCCTCTCAAATTCCCGAAAACTTCCTTTTTCAAAAGCTGCAATAATGTTCTTATCAGTTGGGTCAGGGAGAACAACATATCCTCTTTTCTTCAATTCCTGGGCACGTTTCAAATCCTTAATTTTTACTTCTCCACCAATGTTTTTTGCTCCTTGCCCCCACTTCAATTCCACTGCATCTACATCTAAATCAGAGATAGCATATTCATGAACGCCTAGATTTGTATCCTCTACATTTGCCTGAACAATAATTGCACCATAGCCATCACGCTGCCATTTTTTATAAAGATTTACTCTCCATTCTAGATCAGGGGAGTGTTTCACTTTTCCTTTAACAAATTCTGAATCTGGATCCATGCCACAGACGTTTTCACCGATAGTAAGGGGAATACCTGATAAAGCAGCACCAATAGCAAGCCCTTCCCAATTGTTCTTTGCGATGGCAGTTGAGCCAAGGCCAGGAATGATCATCGGCATTTTAACCTTGATTGGATTATTTTTGCAAACAGTTCTTTCAAGATTGACGTTTGAAAATATTGCACGGTCACTATCTGTTTCAATACCCCAAGCACCAACAACTCCTCCAAGAATAGTGAAATGGGAAAGGTCAACCGGGTAAATCTTTTCGCATGCTGAAGTGATAATACCAAAAGGTTGAGGATATATTACCTCATGGCCTCTATAGGCCGATTTTCCTATTTCACACATCCCTATGCAACCATCAACACAAGTGGCACACATTCCACTAAGTGTATTAATGGCTCCCTCGGTTCTATTTTTGCTAAGCGTTGCTGCAGATGCATTTATTTTTGTTAACGACATATTTTTCCCCCATTTTTTCAAATTATTCTTACTTCTTTTTCTTCCTTCCTAGCTCTTCATAACACCATCCACATGTACCTAGGAAGCACATTTTATTATCCTCTTCTTTTAAACAAACAGGTTGAACATTTAGACAAGCATTGCATAAATCCGTTTCTGCATCTGGTCCTTGACAGCGGAGTTCGCACGCAGGACAAATGTACATGCAACCACCACACGTTCTACAAACATCTGATTTCATATCAAACGGTGTTGTGATCTTTCTATCTTTGCCACGGTTTACAAAACCGATTGCTTTTGCCATCATTTGTTCTTCACACATTCGGACACAAAGTCCACATAGGATGCAGTCATTATGTTCAACTTTAAATCTAACTTTTTTGACCTCCATTGCTGAAGCAAGGTCCTGAACAGTCTTAGATGATGGGCACATGGCGACTAAAAGCTCAACAAGTACTTTACGTGCCTCTGTGACACGCTTTGAATTTGTTCTAACCACCAAGCCCGGTTCCGCAGGATAAGTACATGAGGACACCAACTTTGCATTTTCTCCTTTACCTATTTCAACGACACATAAGCGACAAGCACCGTACGGAGTCAAACCATCGTTATGGCAAAGAGTTGGAATATCAATACCATAAAATCGAGCAGCATCAAGAATTGTTGAACCCTCCTCTACCAGAACAGGTAACCCATCTATCGTTAATTCAATCATCGTTTCACCTCTAAAGGTTTTTCCTCACGAAGTTTTTCTTGCAACTCTATTTCTAAGTCGCAGCGTAAGCACCTTTTCGCTTCCTTTATGGCAAGAGCTTTTGTGTAACACATTTCCACTTCTTCAAAACTGCCTTTTCTATCAATGGGTGGCAAAACCTTTGGTTTCTGCATTCCATATTTAACTGGTTCTGCTTCGGGATCAAAATAAGTATCAACTTTTTTATGTTCCCTCCAAGAATATTTCCTTGTCCTGTCTTTAGTAAAATATTGATCGATTGTAACTGCTGCCCGCTCACCTGCGGCAACAGCATTAATTACGGTAGCAGGACCAGATGTAACGTCGCCACCAGAAAATATTCCTGGTATACTTGTACGTCCATGTTTATCTGTTTTGACAGTACCATCAGGATAAGTTTCAACATCAAGGCCTGTAAAAAGTCCAGATACATCGGAAAATTCGCCAATGGCTGGAATAATTATATCTGTATCAATGAAAAAATTACTATTTTGTATAGGAACGGGCTTTTGTCGTCCCTCGTTATCAAAATCACCTGGTTTCATTTTTATGCATTCGATGCTTTTCACTTTGCCTTTTTCACCAAATATTTTTTCAGGTGCAATTAAGAATCTAAGCTTTACACCCTCATGTTCTGCCGCTTCAACTTCCTCGGCATACGCAGGCATTTCTCTTCTGGTCCTACGATAAAGTATCGTTACTTCCTTGGCACCCATTCTTAGCATTGTTCTTGCAGCATCGATTGCAGAATTTCCTCCACCTATCACAATAACTTTTTTTCCTGCGGGGGAAACAACAGGCTTATCAAGATTAATATTTTCAAGTAAATCGACAGCCTGTATCACATTTTCTAAATTTTCGCCTGGTATCCCAAGGCGCCTATCACCATACATTCCAACAGCAATAAAAAATGCTTGATATCCTTGCGACCAAAGCTGGGAGATAGTTATGTCTTTTCCAACTTCTGTGTTAAGTCTAATATCGACGCCAATTTTTTTTATGTTGTCTATTTCTCTTTGTAAGATCTTTTTTGGCAAACGATATTCAGGGATGGCAACCGCCATCATGCCTCCAGCAACAGGTAGTTTTTCGAAAACTGTAGGTTTGTAACCTAATCTAGCAAGGAAATATGCACAGCTTAATCCAGCGGGTCCTGCTCCAACTATAGCAACCTTAAATGGCATTATCTCTTTTGGATAAACTATTGACGGATACTCTATGCCATTTTCTTCATAATCTCCGATGAATCTTTTTAAAGATCTAATCGCGACTGGTTCGTCAATCTGATTTCGGCGGCATTTAAACATACATTGATGATCACAAATCCGCCCACATACAGATGGGAAAGGATTAGTGTCAAGAGCAAGTGCAAGAGCTTCTGTTAAGCGACCTTCACCAATTAGTGAAATATATCCCGGTGCGTTCATGCCTGCGGGACACGCATTCTGGCATGGAGAAATGTATAAATCACGACAAACTCCGGCGGGGCATTTTCTATCTATTATATGGGTCTCATATTCATCTCGGAAATATTTTATTGTCGATAATACGGGGTTTGCAGCGGTTTGACCAAGACCGCACATAGAAGTATCTTTTACAACTTTAGCCAGCTCTGTTAAAAGTTCTATATCTCCTTCTTTTCCCTGTCCTTTTGTTATGTCTGTAATGATTTCTGCCATGCGTTTTGTTCCTTCACGGCATGACAAACATTTTCCACAAGATTCATCTTGTAGGAACTCAAGGAAATATCTGGCAACATCCACCATGCAGGTATCTTCATCCATAACCACCATGCCGCCAGAGCCCATGATGCAACCCGCTTCTTTGAGTTTCTCATAATCAATTGGAGTTTCCAGTAATTCTTTTGGTATGCATCCGCCAGATGGTCCGCCGGTTTGTACCGCCTTAAATGCCTTATTCTCCGGTATGCCTCCGCCAATGCTATAAATCATTTCTTTTAGGGTAATTCCCATAGGTACTTCTACAAGGCCTGTATTATTAATCTTTCCAACAAGAGAGAAAATTTTTGTTCCTTTACTTTTTTCAGTACCTATGCTTGCAAACCACTTCGATCCTTTTTTTATTATGTAGGGAATGTTTGCCCATGTTTCTACATTGTTTATATTAGTTGGTTTGCCCCATAATCCTTTTTGAGTCGGAAAAGGTGGCCTTTGTCGAGGTTCTCCCTTCTTTCCTTCTACAGAGGCGATGAGGGCAGTTTCTTCTCCACAGACAAAAGCCCCAGCGCCCCTAACTATAGTCATATCAAAATCAAAATCTGATCCTAAAATGTTTTTACCAAGTAACCCATATTTCTGCGCCTGTTCTATTGCATTTTTCATGGTTTTAACTGCAATTGGATATTCATCTCGAACATAAACGATTCCTAGGTTTGCGCCTATTGCATAAGCACCGATTAACATTCCCTCAAGAATACTGAATGGGTTGCCCTCGATAAGGCTACGATCCATATATGCTCCAGGATCGCCCTCATCAGCATTACAAATAATGTATTTCTTAGTGCCCTTGGATTTTCTGCACGATTCCCATTTTAACCCAGCAGGAAAACCGGCTCCTCCTCTGCCCCTTAAACCAGATTTTTTAATTTCATCAATAATTTTTTCGGGTCTCATATTGGTTAAAGCTTTCGCTGCTGCTTCATAACCACATATTGCGAAATAATCCTCAATTTTATATGGATCCAATAATCCATTATTAGCAAACACGATGCGTTTTTGCCCCTTATAAAACTGCACGTCTTTTTCATAGATAATTTTTTTACCTGTTAGAGGATCAATATACAGCAATCTGTCAACAATTTTTCCCTTTACAATAGTTTCAGTTAATATGTCCTTTACATCCTTTGGTTTTACTTGTTTATAAAAAATACCTTTTGGGTGAATAACAACAATGGGTCCTTTTTCACAAAAACCATGACAGCCTGTGATTTTAATATCAACGTTATCTTTAAGTCTTTGTTTTTTAATTTCTCGTCTAAATGCTGATATAACTTTTTCGCAACCAGAAGCATTACATCCAGTGCCCCCACAAATAGTTATTAGTGTTTTCCCTTTACCACTATTTTTGATAATGTTCTCTTTGATTTGTTTTAGATCTGCTGCTTTATGTATTTTTTTCATTTCCTACCACTTTATATTTTAATTAGAAAATTTTGCAATCATTTATTTTTCTTCGAGTATTTCTTCAATATAGATGCGACTTTCTTGGTATTCATTTGTCCATGATATTTACCATCAATAACAACTAAAGGACCTAGAGCACAGGCGCCGAGGCAACGTACTGTTTCGAGAGTAAATTTTTTATCAGGAGTTGTTTCATCCACTCCTATATTTAACTGATTTTGTATCTCTTGTAAAACCTTGGGTCCTCCTCTAACATGACAAGCAGTCCCACAACAAGCAGTTATTACATGTTTTCCACGCGGTTTCAAACTAAATGATTTGTAAAAAGTAGCTAAACTATAGACGTCGATTAATGGTATATCAAGTTTCTCAGAAACATATTTTAGAGTTTCACAGGGGAGCCAGCGATTCTTAGACTGTATTTCCTGTAATATTGGTATTAAGGCTGATTTTTTATATTCGTGTTTTTCTAGTATTTTATCGATTTCTGCAGTTTCAATAAAGCAATTCCCCCGAGATGTAGGGTTTTGAATCATTAATATATTTTAATAACTTACGATAAATCTCCTAAATTATATAAATAATCATCTGACAGGCGTGTCCACCCTGATTAATACTAAAGTTTTAATAATGGAGTACGATACGGACCACGAATATATCAGGGGAATAATATATGGAAGAAACCGTAAAAGCGTTCATGGATAAAGTCATCGAAAGAAATCCTGGTGAAAAGGAATTTCATCAAGCAGTGCAAGAGGTTGTCGAAAGCATCATGCCTTATATAGAGAAAAACCCTAAATACAAAAAGGCAAAGATATTGGAACGCATTGTAGAACCAGAACGTACAATAATGTTTCGGGTCCCGTGGGTAGATGACAAAGGAGAAATTCAGGTAAATCGTGGTTATCGTGTTGAATTCAATAGTGCAATAGGCCCATATAAGGGCGGGCTTAGGTTCCATCCAAGTGTAACGTTAAGTATTCTTAAATTCTTAGGATTTGAACAGATTTTTAAAAATAGTTTAACTGGTCTACCTATGGGCGGTGGAAAGGGCGGATCAGATTTTAACGCTCGAGGAAAATCAGATATGGAGATAATGAGATTTTGTCAATCCTTTATGATGGAACTGTTCCGACATGTTGGTCCAAATACTGATGTTCCAGCAGGAGATATTGGTGTAGGCGGACGAGAAATTGGTTATCTTTTTGGCATGTACAAGAAACTAAGAAATGAGTTTACGGGTGTTTTAACTGGTAAGGGAATTAATTGGGGGGGAAGTCTCATTCGACCAGAGGCCACAGGTTATGGTGCAGTGTATTTTGTTCAAGAGATGCTAGAAAACAAAAATGAAACATTAAAGGGAAAAATTGTCACACTTTCTGGTTTCGGCAATGTTGCTTGGGGCGCGGCGTTAAAACTCAATCAACTAGGCGCAAAAGTTGTGACATTATCCGGCCCTGACGGATATATTTATGACAAAGATGGTGTAAAAGGAGAAAAAATCGATTATTTACTTGAAATGCGCGCATCAAATAATGATCGTGTTGAAGATTACGCGAAGAAATATAAAGTGCCTTTTTACTCTGGTAAAAGACCCTGGGAAGTAAAATGTGATATAGCAATGCCTTGTGCTACACAAAATGAAATGGATGAAAACGATGTAAAAAATTTGATTAAAAAGGGATGCATGTTAATCGCAGAGGTTTCCAATATGGGTTGTACAGCTAGTGCTGCAAAACTTGCAACAGAAAAAATACTTTTTGCACCAGGTAAAGCAGTAAATGCAGGTGGCGTAGCTGTTTCTGGTTTGGAAATGACGCAGAATAGCATGAGAATCAGTTGGACCTCTGAAGAGATTGACAAACAACTCCATCACATTATGAAGACCATACATGATTCTTGTGTAAAATATGGACTTGTGCAAAAAGAAAAAATTGATTACATAAAAGGTGCAAATATAGCGGGTTTTGTTAAAGTCGCTGATGCTATGCTAGATCAAGGTATAGTTTAATTCCACCTCTCCCTTTTTATATTTTTATTGTTTAACACGTAATAGGAAAAAAAATTATAATGGCTTGGTTGTTTGATAGCAAATCAATTTTAATAAAAGTAGTGTTAGTATGAAGTCAAGTAACAGTGGTTCTCATAGTTTGAGAATTCAAGAGGATTTCGAAGAAACATATGAACTTCGTAGTCAAATCTATCACTCTCTTATGCCCTATAGGGTAAAAGAAATTCTTATTGTATCAAGTTTATATGATGCTTTTATTATTGAAGAGGAAGGGCTCATTGCTGAATTAGTCATAGGAGAATATCAACACCTTTTACTTAGTTCACCACCAAGAGTAACACGCGTTTCCTCTGGAGAAAAGGCATTATCGAAATTGCAGGTACGCAGATATGACTTAGTTATAACAATGGCTAAAAACATTGGAATGGATCCTTTTCAATTTGGCAAAAAAATTAAAAAAATTCATCCAGACTTACCGGTCATTCTTTTAGCAACAGATAGAGCAGATATAAATCTTTTCGAGGAGGAAAATATTGCTGCTTGTGGTATAGATAAAATCTTTGCTTGGACTGGAGACCCAACGATTTTTCTTGCTATTATAAAGTATGTTGAAGACAGTATTAATGTAAAATATGATACTGTAAATGGAAATGTTCGAGTTCTTATCATGGTGGAGGACTCAATCTATTATTATTCCAGACTTCTCCCAATTCTTTTAACTGAAGTAGTACAACAAACAAGACGCTCTCTTTCTGATGATTTAAATGAGATGCAACGACTTTTGCGAAGGAGAGCTAGACCAAAAATATTACTCGCAGAAACATATGAGGAAGCATATTACTATTATAAAAAATACAAAGAATTCATCTTAGGTGTACTTTCTGATGTTTCATTCAAACAAAATGGGCAAGTAAATCCAGTAGCAGGTCATGAGTTTTTACAAATGATTCGTAACAATCATCCACATTTGCCTTTACTCATGCAGTCTTCAGAAATTAAAAATCAGACAAAAGCCGATGAATTAGACGCTTATTTTTTGAACAAAAATTCACCAACACTTGTACAAGATTTTCAGCATTTTCTATTAAATAAACTTGGATTTGGGGACTTTGTATTTTTTTTACCTAAATCTGAAAAACAATTTAAAAAGAGTTTACAAGATATAAAATTAGAAAATAAACACGTTCAAACAACTGAAATAGCACGTGCATCAAACATGAAAGAATTCGAGGAGGTATTGCAAAAAGTTCCACTTGAATCAATTGTATATCATTCACAGAGAAATCATTTTTCTAACTGGCTTATGGCCAGATGCGAATTTAATCTTGCCAATGAGCTACGTCCAAAAAAAGTATCAGATTTTTCAGATCTTAATGAAGTGAGAGAGCATCTGATAAATGTATTCAACAATGCTCGCAGAAATAAACAAAGGGGCATTATTACTGATTTTGAAGGACAAAAATTCGAATTCGATTCCTCTTTTACTCGACTTAGGGGAGATTCCCTTGGAGGTAAAGGACGAGGTCTTGCTTTTATGCGAGCTCTTATTGCAAGATATAAGCTAGATGAAAAATACAAAAATACGATAGTAAAAGTTCCAAATTCGGTTGTGATTGGCACACTTGAGTTTGATAGATTTGTTAATGATAATAATCTCTATAAATTTTTTAAAAATGAACAACTTTCAGATGAAGAAATTGCAAAAGAGTTTCTCAAATGTGAAATATGTGATGAATTGAAACAAAATCTTGCGGTTACATTACAACATTTCAAAACACCCTTGGCAGTAAGGTCGTCTAGTCTTCTTGAGGATTACCAAAACCATCCTTTTGCAGGTATGTATAACACTTACCTATTACCAAATAATCACGAAGATGATAATATAAGATTGCAGCAGCTATGTCATGCTATAAAACTTATTTATGCATCAGTTTTTTTCAAGGAACCAAGAGTCTACTCTGAATCCTTGTCATTAAAAATTGAAGAAGAGAAAATGGCTATAGTAATCCAGGAACTCGTAGGACAAAAATACAATGGAAGATTTTATCCGACTTTATCTGGGATAGCAAAATCCTATAATTTCTATCCAGTGTCTCATCAGACTTCTGAAGATGGAATAGCAAATATAGCTGTTGGTTTTGGTAAAATAGTTGTGGGTGGGGAGAAAGTTTTTAGATTTTCACCACGTTATCCTGATGTTAATCCAGATTTTTCTACACCAGAATCCGCCCTTGAGAATTCACAACGTGAACTATATTTTTTAGACTTATTAAATAAATATATAGATTTGAATGAGCCACAGATTGATACTTGTAAAAAACTGACAATAAAAGAGATATTAAAGGATGGTTCGCTTGATCTTGTTGCCAGCACTTATGATAGAAACGATGGAATGATTAGAGATGGTTTGTCCTCCGATGGTTTTCCAATAATTACCTTTGCTGGTATTTTAAAATATGATGCTTTTCCTCTAGCTCCGATTCTTCAAGATATTTTAACTATTGGTCAAAAAGGAATGGGTTGTCCCGTCGAATTTGAGTTTGCAGTAAATATCGATCCTGAAAATAAAAAACCGCCAACATTTGCCATCTTACAGATACGTCCATTTGTCATATCGCAAGAAAAATATGATATTGACTGGGACAAAATAAAACAAGAACAAATATTTATACGGTCTGATAGGGCTTTAGGGAATGGGTTGATAGATAGTATATATGATATTGTTTACATACCTTCTGAGGGTTTTGATTCATCAAAAACTGTTGAGATGGCAGAAGAAATTGGAGCAATAAACAAAAAATTAGTCTCATCTTCGTCTCCTTATCTTTTAATTGGACCTGGGCGGTGGGGAACTCAAGATAGATGGTTAGGGGTGCCTGTTCGCTGGGGCCATATTTCTGGTGTGAGGGTCATAGTAGAGACTGCATTAGAAAATTTCAACATTAGGCCATCACAAGGAACTCATTTCTTCCAGAATATGATAAGCAAAGGTATAGGATATATAGACATACCATTGCATTCCAATGAAAGTAATGTAGATTGGTCATGGCTTGAAAAACAGACTTTGAAAGAAAAAAGTAGATTCGTTAGTCACGTTCGTCTATCTTCTCCCCTAATTGTTAAACTAGATGGTAGATTGGGACATGCAGTTATTATTAAACCAGAAAAACAAAAGGTTAAATAAAACACAAATCTCTCTTTCAAAAAATATATTAATAAATACTTTAGATACATGGTTCCTCAGAAGATTAAGGTAAGTTTTTGTATGTATGAGATACTGGAAAAAAAGGTATTATCAGATGCCGTCAAACTTATGAAGATAAAAGCACCATTGGTTGCAAAGAAAGCTCAACCAGGCCAATTTATAATTCTCAGAATAGATAAAAAAGGGGAAAGAATCCCTCTAACAATTGCAGATTATGATAGAAAAAAAGGAACCATCACAATTATTTTCATGGAAGTTGGAAAAACAACGAAACAACTCGGCTTAATGAAAGAAGGAGATAAAATTCTAAATTTTGTTGGGCCTCTTGGCATTCCATCTGAAATTGAAAACTACGGTACTGTTGTTTGTATCGGTGGTGGTGTTGGTATAGCACCACTTTATCCAATCATTCGTGCATTGAAACAAGCAGGGAATCATGTTGTAACTATCCTTGGTGCCCGTAATGAAGAACTACTGATGCTTGAAAAAGAAATAGATGAAATTAGCGATGAAAAACACATTTGTACCGATGATGGTTCGAAAGGAACCAAAGGATTTGTCAGTGATGTTTTACAAAAACTTATAGATGATAAAATCAAAATCGATATTGTTTGGGCAATAGGTCCTGTAATTATGATGAAAGTTGTTGCAGATCTTACACGTAAATATAATATAAGGACCATAGTGAGTCTTAATCCAATTATGGTTGATGGAACGGGGATGTGTGGAGGCTGTCGTGTGACCGTTGGAGGGAAAACAAAGTTTGCCTGTGTTGATGGACCGGAGTTTGATGGCCATCAGGTCGATTTTGAAAATCTTATGCTTAGAAACAGTCGTTTTGTTGATGAAGAAAAACATTCTTGTAAAATTTCAGGAGTTGAATAGTTACAGTGGTTAAAAAAGAGAAACACAAGATGCCCGAGCAGGATCCCAAAAAGCGCATTAATAATTTTGATGAGGTTCCGTTTGGTTACGACGAACAAACTGCTATTGCTGAAGCCAAGCGATGCCTGCAATGTAAGAACAGACCTTGTGTAGATGGTTGTCCTGTTGGAATTGATATACCTGATTTTATTAAAGAAATTACAGAAGGTGATTTTGAAAAGGCAGCTGTCATACTTAAAAATAAGACAAATCTTCCTGCTGTTTGTGGTCGTGTATGTCCTTATGAAGAACAATGCGAAGGAAAATGTACTTTGTTAAAACTCGGTGAACCCGTTGGTATAGGTCGTCTTGAACGTTTTGTTGCGGATTATATTCTTAGAAAAGGTGAAAAACTACCAAAGAAACCTGTGCCAACAGGTAAAAAGATTGCGGTTGTTGGTGCAGGCCCAGCTGGTCTTACGTGTGCAGGAGATTTAGCGAAAATGGGTCATAGCGTTGTTATCTTTGAAGCGTTTCATGCACCAGGAGGCGTTCTGATGTATGGAATACCTGAGTTTCGTCTTCCTAAAGAAATTGTTAGAAAGGAAGTTGAATATATTGAAAAACTTGGTGTAAAGATACAATATGACGTAGTTGTTGGAAAAACAATAAGTGTTGAAGAAATCTTGGATGAGTATGATGCTGTTTTCTTTGGGACTGGGGCAGGTCTTCCCAGTTTTTTAAACATAGATGGTGAGAATCTTGCAGGTATTTACTCTGCAAATGAGTTTTTGACCCGTGTGAACATGATGAAGGCATACAAATTCCCTGAATATGACACACCCATTAAAATCGGTAAGAAAGTGGCTACCTTTGGTGCAGGAAATGTTGCTATGGATTGTGCTAGAACCGCACTACGACTTGGTGCAGAAAAATCATATATTATTTATCGGCGTTCGGAAAAAGAGATGCCGGCTAGAAATGAAGAAATTGAGCATGCTCGCGAAGAAGGGGTTATTTTTAAGCTTTTGACCAATCCCATAAGATTTATTGGTGATGAAAAGGGTAATGTAAAACAAGTTGGATGCATTGAAATGAAACTAGGGGGGCCAGACACATCCGGTCGGAGAAGACCAATTCCTGTTGAGGGAACAGAGTTTAAAATAGATATTGATACGGCACTTATTGCAATTGGCCAGAGTCCTAATCCCTTGATCCCACAAACTACAAAGGGTTTAGAGGTTGAAAGATGGGGAAACATTAAAACAGATGAGCAAGGCAGAACAAACATCCCGGGGATATTTGCAGGTGGAGATATTGCAACGGGTGCGGCTACAGTAATTCTAGCAATGGGTGCCGGAAAACGTGCCGCCCGTTCAATTGATAAATATATTAAATCAAATAAACAATAATTTTTAATTATTTATAAAAAGATGAATTTTGCATTGAGTTAATTAAATTACACTGAACAGCGTATGAGCTCTTGTTTCTTAATGGCAGCCCTGATTAAACCGTTAAACAAAGGTGCGGGTTTCATTGGTCTTGATTTGAATTCAGGGTGTGATTGGGTTGCTACAAAAAATGGGTGATTGGGAAGTTCTAGAAACTCCATTAATATGCCATCAGGTGACTTTCCTGAAAAAACCATCCCGTTTTTCTCGAGGATAGAAATATAATCCGGGTTTACTTCGTAGCGATGCCTATGACGCTCTGACACCTTTGTTTTACCATATAACATTTGTACAACAGAACCTTTTTTTAGAATTGCAGGATATGAGCCAAGACGCATAGAGGCACCATATCTTGATTCAAAAATAATTTTTGCCTGCTCAGGAATGAAATCAATAACAGGTTCAACAGGTTTTTTTTCTATCTCGCGAGAATTTGCTTCTTTAATGTTACAGACATTACGGGCAAATTCAACCACTGCCAGTTGCATACCTAGGCATAACCCCAAGTATGGGATATTGTGCTCTCTTGCATATTTCACGGTATCAATTTTTCCCTGAATTCCTGACAAACCAAAACCGCCAGGAACGATAATGCCATCAATTCCCTCAAGAAGGGCAAGATCTCTGGGGTTTTTCTCAAATGTTTTTGAATCTATCCAACGTATCTCCGACTTCAAATTATTATTCCAGGCAGCATGTCTAACCGCCTCGATGACTGAAATATAGGAATCAGATAGCTGAGAGGTACCAATATCAAAATATTTACCCACAATACCAATTTTAACAGATTGCTCAAGATTACTTATTTTTTTGAGAAACATTTTCCATTTTTTTAATTCATTATGATCTTTTCTTAAATTAAGCTTATTAAGTATCTTTTTACAGAAGTTTTGTTCCTCAAACAGCAGAGTGACTTTGTACACATTATCAACATCTGAATCAGAAATTACATCCTCCTCATGAATATTACAAAACATAGCAATTTTTTCCCTTCGTACAAAATCTAAGGGCTCTTTTGTGCGTGTAACAATGAAATCTGGTTGAATTCCAGTTTCTCTTAATCTTTTTACTGAGTGCTGGGTCGGTTTTGTTTTAGCTTCACCAAGTGAGTCTAAAACTGGAACATATGTAACATGCACATAAATGACTTTATCTCCTTCAAGCTTCATCTGACGTACAGCCTCAAGAAAGAGGACATTTTCATAATCGCCAACGGTGCCACCGATTTCAACAATAACAAAATCAAATTTCCCCTCTGTTGAAGGCTTTCTTATTCTTCTTTTTATTTCATCTGTAACATGAGGAATTGGCTGTACTGTTTTGCCTAAATACTTGCCATTTCTTTCTTTTTCAATAACTGCACCGTAAACCTGGCCTGTGGTAATGTTATGACATTTTGGAATATTTATGTCAAGAAACCGTTCATAATGGCCCAGATCTTGGTCAATTTCGCCTCCATCTTCAGTTACCCATACCTCCCCATGTTCGGTAGGCCTCAGCGTGCCAGCATCGCAGTTTATGTAAGGATCAATTTTTATCGCTGTGACTTTGTATCCATGTAACTGTAAAATTTTACCAACTGAAGCGGTTGTTATACCCTTACCCAATCCAGAAACAACACCCCCAGTGACAATAATATAATTAACCATGTTTATCAATGGGGAACATGCATACGAATCATAGTTTAAATGATTTTTGTTTCGAGAAAAATCAAAAAATTAATACCTGGTGAATTATTGTATCAACGTATTTTAATAAAAAAATAAAAAGTGGATTGATGAACAATCCTTAACCCAAATTCCTTTAATGAACTACAAAGGCTACAAAGTCTTGATAACGTGGTTACCTGATTATTTGGTTGATAACGTTATCTCAATCGAAGAAACGTTTGAACTTTTTCCTTCTTCGTTTGTAATTCCTTCTGTTCCAATTTTTATCTCTTTTACTTTCGCATTTGTTACAAATCTATTTCTTGTTATTTCTGCTGTATCTACTGCTCTGCTAATTGCTCTACCTCTTGCCTTGATTATTACTTCGTCAGATCCACCATTGAACTGTGTTACGACTGCAAGCACATAGCTCATTGGGGGTTTGTTTCCTACATATATTGTGTTTTCATCTGCGGTTCCTTTTTCGGCCATATTACTCTCCTCCCTGTTAGTTCATTGTCAGGTGTTGTCCCCTATCAACAATTCTACTATTTATAAACCTTTCTATGCAAATTAAGGAGATTTTTATGAAAAATTTTTTTGTAATTTTAGATTCTAGATTTTAATAAACTATGAGCTTTACCAATAACGTCATTTGGATCTTTACCAAGAATTCTTATCATCGGCTCCTTACCCAAACCCCCCTCATCATAGATTATGTCGGGAACATAATTCAATTTAGAAATTGCCTTTCCTGTGCCCCACTCCATTGTCGATTTTACATCCTTAGGTTCATCTGTTCTATCAAAATTACCTATGGATAAATTTATTTTCTTAAAATTTTCAATTGTCTCTTTTGAAAATTTGATATTCATTGCGCATCTAGTATTTGGATAGTATTTCATTGCAGCAAGAATTATAGAGGCAATATGTTTTGAAGCACCAAAGTCAATTTCTCCAATTCTTGCTGGATGATAAAGTGTTTTTACTATTCTTCCATTAATTGCACAAACATCCCTGGTGGATTTGGCATCCTTTAAAGCATAACCAAAATTAATGCCAACCTCAGGTATTAGATTCAAAGGTAGAAAATTCAATAGCTCGTCAATTGCATCTTTCAATTCTCTCCAGATAGAAAATCGAGTGTTGGATGGAAAACTTAAAGGCACATCGCATACGTTTATAACAGAATGGTCTAAAACATCGGAACCTTTACCAATAATGTAACCTTGATTAATCATATTCCAAATAATATATTTGGCATTATTTACGGCATCTAATGGAGTAATTCCTTTTGCAATTAAACCTGCGATAACTGCGGATAGCGTACAACCAGAGCCGTGTGCTTTTTTTTCATCAATTCTTGGCAAGGATAAAACATTAAATTTACTACCATCAAAAAAAACATCTTTAACCATCGGGCCTTTAAGATGTCCTCCTTTTATTAAGACATTTTTCGCACCTAAATCATATAAATCCTTACAAGATTTTTTTATACTCTCTAACGTACTTAGTTTTAGATCTGTTAAAACCTCTGCCTCCATAATATTTGGAGTTAATATGAAAGTAATTGGTATTAATTTATTTTTAATTGCATCAACAAAATCACTTTTAGATAAACTATCTCCACTAGTTGCCACCATAACAGGGTCTACAACGACTCTTAGATCATTTTGAGATATCCTATCTGAAACTATAGATACAATATTTTTTTCATATAACATTCCGGTTTTAACAATATCAGGTTTTACATCTTCCAATAAAACATCAATTTGCTGACTGATTTCTTTTGGGGAAATACTGATAATTTTTACCACTCTTTTTGTATTCTGTACGGTCAAACAAGTGATTACAGACAATCCATGTACTCCAACAGCATTAAATGATTTGATATCGGCTTGAACTCCTGCCCCTCCAGAGGGATCGGATCCAGCTATTGTTAAAGCAATTCTCTTCTTCATAATATTTAGACAATTAATTAGTTAGATTTATATGCTATCCCTAATTTTCCAAGATTGTACTACCTATTGTATTTGATAAAATAGGGGGAATATTGTGGAAATAATTGAATCAAAACCTGATGAAACAATACTTTTACTTGGAAATGAGGCAATTACAAGAGGGGCTCTTGAGGCCGGAGTGGATGTTGCCACAACTTACCCTGGCACACCATCATCAGAAATTGCTGATACTTTCTCTTATATTGCCAAATATTTAAGTAAAAAATCGAAAAAACCACCATATTATTTTGAGTATTCTACAAACGAAAAGGTTGCATTGGAAGTTGCTGCAGCAGCTTCGTTTTCTGGTTTAAGATCGCTAACATGTATGAAACATGTGGGATTAAATGTGGCAAGCGATGCATTTATGACATATTTATATGTTGGAACCAGAGGCGGACATGTAATTGTTACAGCAGATGACCCTTCATGCCATTCGTCTCAAAATGAACAGGATAACCGATATTTTGCTTTATTTTCTGGCTCCCCCATGCTTGAACCAACAACTCCACAAGAAGCAAAAGAGATGACCAGAAAAGCTTTTGAAATCTCAGAGGAACTTCACTCGCCTATCTTATTAAGAACAACTACGAGATTAAATCATGCCAGAGGAGCTGTCAAACTTAAAAAACCGTTAAAACCTAGAGAAAAAGGCCATTTTGAAAAAAGTCCAATGCTTGTGACAACTCCTGCCATTGCCCGTATTAGACATCCTGAACTTTTGAAAATGCTAGAAAAAGCTGAAAAAATATCTGAAAAATCAGAATTTAATGAAATTATAGAGGTGGGAAAACCCAAAGATTGGGGTATTGTTGCCTCTGGTGTTGCGTTTAATTATGTTAGAGAAGCTGTTGATGATCTTAATTTAAACGTTAGAATTTTAAAACTGGGTATGACACACCCTTTGCCAAAGAAAATGTGCAAAGAGTTTCTTTCATTATGTAAAAAAATAATAGTAGTTGAAGAACTTGAACCAATTCTTGAAAATCAATTTAAAGCATTGATTTTTGAAATTGGTTGTAAAGTTGAAATTTACGGTAAATCCACGGGGCACTTTTCAAGATTATTTGAATACAATCCAGATATCGTTATCCAGGCGCTTACCAAGATCTTTGAGTTAAAAAATCCTATCAAAAAACCTTCTAAACCAATTCTTTCTCTTCCCAACAGACCACCTGCCTTGTGCCCTGGATGTCCACATAGGGCTACATACTATGCAGCAAAAAAAGCGCAACCAAAAGGCGTTGTTTATCCAACCGATATAGGCTGTTATACACTGGGGAGAGAAAAGCCGCTGGAGATGGCAGACTTACTTCTTTGTATGGGCTCTAATGCGGGAACAGCGTGCGGATTAGCAGTTGCTACTGATCAAAAAGTAATTTCTTTTATGGGGGATTCAACATTTTTCCACTCTGGAATCCCGCCAATTATTGATGCCGTTCACCATAATCATGATGTTGTGATTACAGTTCTTGACAATAGAACCACAGCGATGACAGGACATCAGCCTCACCCAGGTACAGAATTAGATGGAATGGGACGTCCAGCAAAGAAAATTATTGTAGAAGAGGTTGTAAAAGGCTGTGGAGTTGAACACATAGAAGTAGTAGATCCGAATAAAATTAAGGAGACAACTGAAGCTTTCAAAAGGGCACTAGAATTTAAAGGTCCTGCAGTGGTTGTAAGTAAATCACCTTGTATTTTATTGGAAAATAGGGACAAAGGAAAACGTGGCGAGGACATTTATGTCTATGAGATAGATCAAGAAAAATGTAGGCAATGTAAGATTTGTATATCCCGATTTGGATGCCCCTCTTTTTACTATGCTGAGGATGGAAGTATTCACATTGACGATCAGCAATGTAACGGATGTGGCAATTGCACAGAGGTTTGTCCATTTGATGCAATTCATAAAAAGGGGGTCAGGAAATGAAAGAAAAAACAAATATCATTCTTACTGGTGTAGGTGGGCAAGGCGTTATCACTGCTGCTAATATTCTTGGAAAAGCTGCGGTTAGAGCAAAAGTAAATGTTTTTGTTTCTGAAGTTCATGGAATGGCCCAGAGAGGAGGCTCGGTTAATTGTACTGTAAGAATGGGTAGAGTTACAGGTCCTCTTGCTGCTAGCGGTACTGCAGATGCTATTTTAAGCATGGAACCTATTGAGTCTTTGAGGTACATTGGTTATTCAAATAAAAATACAAAAATAATTACAGACATTACGCCAGTCATACCTTTTACAGTTTCGGTTGGCATGGAAAAATATCCTCCTGTTGATGAGGTTTTTAAAGAAATCAAAAATTATGCAAAGTTATACAAGGTCGATGCCACAAAAATTGCTAGAGATGCTGGAGCAATTATTACAAAAAATATTGTAATGTTGGGGTCGCTAGCAGCAACAGAAGTATTGCCTTTTAGTAAGGACATCTTATTGGAAACAATACTTGAAAATGTGCCTGCTAAATTTAAAGAGATTAATACAAAAGCCTTTGAAGGCGGATTCAAAGCAATTAAAAAATAATTTTCATTTATTGTATAATTTTTCCATCAAATAAACATCTAATCTCTTCCCGAACTTGTATCCAACTTCTTTATAGATCCCGACATGTTCAAATCCAACTGTTTTATGAAGATGAACAGAGACTTGATTTCCCTCAGCAATTCTTGAGATGATTGCATGAAGCCCAGCTTGCTTTCCTTTTTTAACAATTTCCTTCATTAAATTTTTTCCAATTCCTTTACCTTGGAATTCCTTTCTTACATATAATGAAAGCTCGGCAGTATCCGAATACGCACATCTGTCAGAGTACTTACTTAATGATGCCCAACCTACGACTTTTCCGTTATCCTCTGCAACAATTATTGGATTTTTTGAACCATGCTTATTAAACCATGATCTTTGTTCATGCAGTGTTTTAATATTGGTATCAAAGGTTGCGACTGTATTTAAAATAGCTTCATTGTATATTTCTGTAATATCTGTTAAATCTCTTAATGTTGCATCTCTAATAATTATCAATATTTATCACTAAAAAATAATAAGTAACATTTAATACTTATAAAATGAGTTGTATTCTTAGATAAAGAAATAATGACGTTGGAGTAAAATATGTTTTGTGTTGAATGCGGAAAGGAAGGAGAAATTTACAAGAATGGGGTATGTGTTGAATGTTATCTAAAAAATCATTCCTTTACCAGCGGTCCAAAATTGATTGATATTGGTTATTGTTCTCATTGTAATTCTTACAAGTATAAAAATACCTGGTTTTTAGAGCCTTTTGAAGATGTTCTAAAAAAATGGATTTTTCATTCTTTTCAAATAAGCAAAGAATTAACAAATATTGAAATAGAACCAAAATGTCAGGAATTCCCTGACGGAATTCATTGCCACATTTTGATAAAAGGCATGCTTGATAAAAACCAAATTTCTGAGAGTCACGATGTTATTGTATATCTGAAGAAAAGCGTGTGCGATGTTTGCTCAAAAAGATTTGGAGGCTATTATGAAGCAATAATTCAGGTTAGAGCGAATAATCGAAGTTTATCTAAATCAGAACTTTTAGCAATACAAACTAATGTAGAAAACGAAGTAAATGCTATGCATCACAGAGGGGATAGGGCCCTCTTTATTACTGATATAGGAATTGAAAGAGGAGGAATCGATTTTTTCTTAAGTGAAAAATCTGCTGCACTGGCCATTGTTAAAAAACTCCAGAAACAAAATGGCGGAGAATTAAAAATATCATCAAGAAACGTAGGCATGAAAGATAGCAGACAAGTGTATAGAATGACATACTTGTTAAGATTTCCTGCATACAAAAAAGACGATTTTATCTCTCATAGGGGCACATATTATTATATAACTTCAATTTCATCAAATAAATTGCATGTAATTGAATTATCTACGCTAAAGGAAAATATACTAGACTCAAAAAACAATGACGAGATTAAGATTTTGGGTGGAAGGGAGCTTATCAAAAAAATGATATTGGTAAGCGAACAAGGTGAAGAAATTCAAATTATGCATCCTGAAACCTTTCAAATAATAGAAATTAAAAAACCAAAAAATATCTCGATTAAAGATAAAATGGTGAAAGTAGTAAATATTGAAGGTAATTATTTTTTATTGGAATAATTTTTTATTATTTATCTCATCCACGGCGACCACGGCGTGTATCCATATGGATAATAACTCCCCCATATGTAACTCCATAGTAATGATCCCCAAATCCAGCCAATAATCCACCATACTATGGCCATTACTATAATGAAAATGATAAATCCAACCACAAAGTATGGTACTTGTTGTTCTTTTGGTGTTTCCATATAAATCGGAAGGCCAAGATATAGAATATATAAGCCATAAATTCCACCGAGAAAAGATATTACACCTGCAGCGGGGAATACATAGAATATGCCAAGAACTAGCCAGGGTGTTGCCGAATAAGCGACCAATTTAGCAGATTGCATTAGATTTTTTTTAGATTTAAAATTCTCCGATAGTGCGTTTAGTATATAAGCAAATACAAAGAGCCCAATAATTGAAAATATGTACCCAATAATTGCAATTACAAAACCCCATCCAATTAAGCTTCCACCAGTATTCCAGTTAAGACCAGAAACGAATCCATATCCAATTAATAAACCAATAAATGTTGGAATGCCTACTATTCCAAGATAAATAATCATATCATTTCTTGTAACCTTTTCATTTTTTAATTTCTTAAGAGTCTCCTTCGGTTTAAGCATTATATTTATAGCCTGGTTTATAATCTTACTAATATCCATAAATTTCACCCTCACTTTTTTAAGGAAAATAATTAGTTACTATTTTAACCTTATCGAAATTAGTAAAATTTATTTTTCCTTTAAATCCCAAAATATTCAATTTTACTGACTACCCGTCAATGTATATTAAATTTTTATTTAATTAGTAATTATCTACCAATAATTATGAGACTTGCACTTAAATTTGGATACAATGGTAACCAGTTTCATGGCTTTGCTAAACAACCAAATCTTAAAACAGTTGAGGGGGAAATAATTAAAACTTTAATGGAGAACGATTATATATCTGATCCACAAAAATCGATCTTTAGATTTGCCAGTAGGACAGATAAAAAAGTCTCGGCTTTAGGTAATGTTATCGCCTTTAACACAGAAAAATCGCTTGATAATATTTTTTCAGATATCAACAATCAAGATGACATTTTATTTTACGGTTTAAAACAAGTTGAACCTGATTTCTATCCAAGATATGCAAAGCAAAGAATCTACCGTTATTATTTAAAAAAAAATGGATGTGATATCGATATCATTCTTTCAGCAGCATCTCTTTTTACGGGTGAGCACAATTTCAGTAATTTCGCAAGAATTGAAGAGGGTAAAAACCCTGTTAGAACAATTGAAAATATTATTATTGAAGATACTAAAGATTACCTAATAATAGAATTTTATGCACAGACTTATCTTTGGAATCAGATCAGAAGGATAGCATCGGCAATTGAAAAAGTAGGAATGGGAAAGCTTAATCTTTTAGATATAAGCGTTACTCTAGAAAAGCCAGAAGTTATAGTGGATTATGGAATTGCATCTGCAGAGCCATTAATTTTGATGGACGTGATTTATGATTTTAATTTCGAATATAATGAATACTATTTAGAAAAATTGAAAATATTAAAAGAAAAAATAGTTAAAAAAATTTAGATATCTTTTTTATTAAATCTCTGGTAAGATAGCAATAGAAATCCAACAATCCAAACAAATAGTATTAAGACCATTAACCAAGTGGTGTAAAAAGAAGGATATTGTATCTGCACGGCACCAGAAGCGGATGAGAGAACACCTTCAACATTCAAGGTAACAAGCGCTGAATAAACTGACATAGGGTTAATAAGCTGTATGCCGTAATACCATTCTGGAACAGTTCCTTCCAAGATATCTGAAAATGCTGCACCTGCAAATGCTATACCCATTAGTATTACTGGGAGTATCATATTAAAGAAAAACCATAAAAAAATTGCACCTCCCAAGGCAGTCGATCTTTTTTTAAATAAAGTTGAGAAAAACAAAGCAACATTTAGGTATACAAGACCCACTAGTACGGTAGCTGCAATAAAAATCAGATATTCAATGTAGTTTACATCCGGTACCATAATTCCAATTATAATTCCAGCTATACCAAATCCGACAACTATAGAAAATGTTAGTACAATTCCTAGTCCTAAAAATTTTCCAAGTATTATTTCAATTCTTTTGACCGGTAAGGAAACGAGAGTATTCATAGAACCTTTTTCAATTTCACCTACAATTGCCGCATATCCTAGCATAAGGGCAATTATTGGAACCAATAGCTGAACAATCGACATCATTAATGCTATTGTCATTCCAAGGTCCTGCCAACCTTCAGAAAAATATGCACCAAATGCCGACATTGCAACAGTTAATATTGCAAAAATAATCGTTATCAGGATAATCCAAAAATTTCTGACATTATCCATAATTTCTTTTCTTGCAATAATTGATACGGGATTTTTCAATATTTTTTCAAAGGTTGTATTCATCTCTATTCCCCCGTAACTTTCAAAAAGACTTCTTCAAGAGACGGTTCTTTTGTTTGAATATTGATTACTGATCCACCCGCTTTTTCAACTGCTAAAATTACCTTTGATTTTGATTTAGGATCACAAATGATATCAATGTTTTTGCCTTTTACATCGACCTTTTCAACACCTTGTACTTTTTTTACAGCCTCTACAACCTCGTTTGATATTTGTTCTAGTTCAATGGTAATTTTTGGTTTTAATTTTAATTTTTCACTTAGTTTTGAAACCGAGTCTTGAGCGACAAGAACGCCTTTGTCGATGATTCCAACACGATCACAAACTTCTTGGATTTCACTTAGTATATGTGAAGAAAGAAACACCGTCGTACCTTTTGATTTCATTTCTCTTATTTTTTTCCTTATAAGAGCCACACCTCTGGGATCGAGACCACCAGATGGTTCATCTAAAACCAAGATTGGAGGACTTCCAATCAATGCGCATGCCATGCCAAGTCTCTGTTGCATACCTTTAGAAAATTTGCCAACTTTTTTATCAAGTGCCCCCCCCAGCCCCATTTCGTCTAGCAAAGGCTTACACTCACCTTTTGGGGTATTTTTCATATCTGCATAAAAATACATGTTTTGTAAGGCTGTAAGATTATCATAAAAAGCGATTCTTTCTGGTAAATATCCAACATATTTGTGAGCAACTTTTGGATCCTTGTGGATGCTTATCCCATTTATTTTAATTTGACCAGAGTTTGTATTAATTAAACTAAGAATTGCTTTCATAGTGGTGGTTTTACCAGCCCCATTTGGGCCAAGAAAGCCAAAAATTTCTCCAGCTTTTACCGAAAATGATATATTATTTACAGCTATGAAATTATTAAATTTTTTAGTTAGATTAAGAACCTGAATGGGATTAGACTCACTTAAAAATGATTCCTCGTGGGGAAATGTAAATACTCCCTTTGAATTGCAGCTTGGGCATATAATTTGAATTTTATCTCCAGGATTTCCGTTAATCGTTAATTGATTTTTACAACTTGGACATCTGATGGTTTTTTCAATCATTTTGTCCACTCCAATTTTTTCTAATTATATAATTACCGTATTTAGATTTAATGAATTCTTTGAATGAGTTTTCTTTTTATTAAGTAATTTATTAAAAAATTGACCAAAATTTTAAATCATGATTATTAATATAGTTATTAATATTAATTAACCACGATATTGCTGGTGCAAAAATGAATAAAAATTTAAAAATGGAATCTCTAACGACTCTTTTGATTTTGGTACTATTAATTAATTCACTTAATTTGTTTGCGTCCTCTGAAATTATCGAAATTGAAAATTACAAAGATACTTCTTCATCGCTCAGCAATATGGGTTACACAAATATTACGGTTCAGGAAGCATGGTTGCTGCTTACCAATACTTCTAATGGGATTCAAGTTCCTATAGACGTGAGAACCGATCCAGAATGGATGTTTGAGCGTATTGATACGCCCTCCCCAGAAAATCCAAGACACCATTGTGTTTGTGAATGGGATAATGAAACAATTGTACAGGAATTCATGGATTTATATACAGGGGAAGAAATAATTCTTTATTGTGTACAGGGATTTCGAAGCTTTAATGCAGTCAACATTTTAATTGATCATGGTTTTGTTGGTACAATTTACAATATGCCTGGAGGTATAAACGGATGGATAAATGCCGGATACCCAACTAAAAAAAATCAGGCACCTGAGAAACCAACAATAACGGGAAAACACAGGGGAAAAACTGGAGAAGAATATTATTATTTTATTTCAGCAATTGATCCAGAGGGTGGTGATGTATTTTATTACATAAACTGGAGTGACGGCTCGGAAACACTATACATGGGCCCATGTTCATCAGGTGAAGAGGTCCAAGTAAGTCACGTCTGGTTAAAAGAAAAAACATTTACAATCCAGGTAATAGCTTATGATGAATTGCAGGCTAAAAGTGATATGGCAACATTTGAAGTAAGTATGCCAAAAGCAAGAACATTATTTTATCATGTTCCAATTTTCTTGGAAATGATGTGGGAATTTTTTTTAACTATTTTAAATACGCCGGGCCTGAATTAATATTTTCTTTTACTTTGATAAGCCCTGTATAAAAAATATATTAACCCGCCGTACAGAACAATACAACCAAAAATCAACATTATAATACCTGATAAAGGAATAATTATGTCACCTTCTTTTGATTTTTGAATTTCATAAGAATAAAAGCCACCAAAAAAATTATTATGCAAGGCAATACCCCGCCTAAAATAATTACCCATGTAGCAAAATCTCCATAAGGATTGATAACATTATCAAAGATTGAAATAGCTAATAAAATAACTAAAACAGACGGAATTACATATTTAATTAGAAAATCCCACCATATACCAATCATTATTTCAGATGTTTTATTAGCATGTTGGCGAATCTTCGATGTCTTATATAACCATCCAATAACAATACATTCCACTAGACCTATCATTACAAGTCCAAAATTTGCAATAAAATTATCTAATAATTCCAACCAGTAAATTCCACTACCTGTAGCAAACAATAAACTTGCAAAAAAACCTAGCAAACATACAATAGCTGTTATCTTCGTTTTAGATAAATTCCACTTTTTATTAATACTGGAAGCAATAGGTTCAATCATAGAAAATGCCGAGTCAATGCCAAATGTTAATAATGCTATATAAAAAATAATGCCAAAAATTGATGCGGCAAAGGGCAGAAGAGAAATTGATGTGGGGTATGTGATAAATGTCAAATTTGGACCCGATATGTCCAATTGTGTTATTCCAATTCCTTGTGAAAATGATAGATACCCGACAACACTAAAAACCGTAAATCCTGCCAAAAAAGAGGTTCCAGCATCGGCTAGCGAAACAATAAAGGCATTATTAGTTAAATCCGATTTTTTTTTCAAAAAACTTGCATAAGTTATCATAATCCCTTGCGCAACACCTAAAGAAAAAAATACTTGAGCGTATGCAGAAAGCCATACATTTACATCCGAAAGTCTTGAGAAATTTGGTGTTAAATAATAACTAATGCCTTCTATAGCACCTGGGAGAGTTAAACCCCTTATGGTCAAAATTATTAGTAGAATTGTAGGAAGTGGAACGGTTAATGCAACCACCTTTCCAATTCTTTTTACCCCCTTATAAAGTATTAAAAAAATTAAAAACCAAACCGCAATCAAACCAATTACAATCGGTATACGTAGTCCTCCCAAAATCGCCGGATTGCCAGTTACTCCTAGATAATTATTTAGGAAAAATTGTTCTGCCTGCATACCCCATCTAAGATCTAAAGAATAAATCATATATGAAAAACACCACGACATTACAACAACGTAATAGGCGGCCAGGACAAATGGAATAAGAACAGACCACCAGCCCAACCATTCCAATTTTTTATTAAACATTTTAAAAGCAAGTGGTGGAGGACTTCTCGTTATGTGTCCAATGGAGAATTCAAGTATCAATAGGGGAATACCAGCAGAAAATAATGCAACAAAATAAGGTACTAAAAAGGCACCCCCTCCATTTTTATAACAGATGTACGGAAACCTCCATACGTTTCCTAATCCTACTGCCGAACCAATGGCTGCCATGATAAAGGCGCACCGGGATCCCCATTGTTCCCTTATTGTAATAAAATTCCCCCTTGTATTTAATTATGTAAATATTATATTTTGTTTAAATTTTATATTATACTTATAAAACTATCTAAGGCATAAATGTTGAAAACTATAAAAGCAGGAGATTTGTTCTAGGCTGCATTGATCTGTTACTTTGATGAATCAAGACATTAATTTAAATTAATAAACTGATGAAAAATGCAATCGACAGACAAAATAAAAAAACCAGAATTAGTAAAAAAATATTTTTTTGCTATAATTGGCTTTCCTATAGTCTTTTGGGCATTTGCTTTTCCCGTCATTAAAATTGGATTAACAGAACTTTCTCCGGTAAATCTCACTATAATGCGACTATTTATAACATGTGTTGTTTTTTCTTTAGTTTTCCTTATTTTTAAAAAAAAATTTTCCCATCTCAAAAAGAAAGATATTTTACCAATTTTTTTACTTGGATTTCTTGGAATTATCATTTATCACTTGGGATTAAATTACGGAGAGCAATTCGTATCCGCAAGTGTTTCTAGTTTGATAATTGCAACTATTCCAATTTTTACAGCGATTTTGGCGACTATTTTTCTAAAGGAAAATATTACTTTAAAAATAGCTTTTGGTATTGTTATATCACTAATTGGAGTCATTGTTATTTCTACTCTTGGAAGTAATGAAACATTTATAGAAATTCAATACATCTATGGGGCCTTAGGTGTTGTAATTGCATCATTAGTAGCAGCTGGATATACAATTGCCGGAAAGAAATTATTGAAACGATATTCTGCGCTTTCTCTAACATTTTACGCATTTATTTTTGGAATTATAGGTTTGTTTCCATTTGTAAGCTCTTCGCTTTTCGTTGAGGTTGCAAAAATGTCTTATGTTGGTTGGGTATCAGTAATTTTCTTAAGTATATTTCCAACAATAATAGGTTATGTATTGTGGTATGTTGCCCTCGAAGTAAAAGATGCCTCTAAATTAGGAGTATATTTATACTTTATTCCGGTCTTATCCACTATATTTAGTTACTTAATTCTTGATGAAAAAATCACTTTATTCTTTTTTTTAGGTGGTGTTCTCGTGTTAATTGGATTGATTATTGTAAACAAACAAAAAAACCGAAAAGGATTAGTCCAATGAATAAAAAATCACCCTAAATTTTATTACGTCAAAATTATTCCTGCATCCGTTTTGCAGGGGTAGCCAAGCCAGGTCAACGGCGACAGACTCAAGATCTGTTCCTGTAGAGGTTCGGGCGTTCGAATCGCTCCCCCTGCATT
>JAFGPP010000088.1 GCA_016936135.1 Thermoplasmatota archaeon | reverse complement strand
TCACATCGGGTTTAGGAAAACAGGATGTTTTTTTGATACTGGTTTATGCTTATGTGATAATTGTATCCGGTTTTCAGGCAGTTGGAGATGCTCCTTTTTATATTAGAATAAGCAAGAGTGCCGGGTTTTATATTAAAGAGAAGATTTCGTCCGTCTTGTGGGATTATTTCCTGCTTGTTTTAGCTATAATTCCCACTTTTTTGATGCATCAGGCTGATGTTCTTTGGGATGTTGGGCTTGCCCTTTCGTCAGGCTTGTTTTTGTTTTTGGTAAATCAGCTGATATTCTCGGGGGCAGGTAACAGCAGAGGCGCAGTAATCATTGTTCAGACGGTTTCGTTAATTGTGTTTGTCGCAGGATATTTCGTTAATTACTCGTTTTTTGTTTTGCTGATTTTCTTTTTAATTATTTTATTCACAGCATTTCATCGATTAAAGAAGGATTATGTATGGTAGCAATTAATCACTTGGCCAAAAGTTATCAGAATAATGTGGTCTATGATGATTTTTCATTCCACTTTAAGCCGGGGATAAACGGACTGTTGGGAGATAATGGTTCGGGTAAGACCACCTTGTTTAATTGCATTTATGGAACTGAAAAGTTTAAAGGTGAAATTAATCGTTCATCGTCGGTTACTTATTTGCCTAATGAGCCCTGGTTTTATCCGCGTGTAAGAGGAATGGAATATTTGGAGTTTGTCTGCGAAATGAAGGGTGTGAAACCTGATATGGAGAAGATTGAGCGAATTAATAGTTTCTTCAATCTCCCATTGAAAAAGTTTGCGGCAAACTATTCTACTGGAATGAAGAAAAAGCTTGGGCTGATTTCTGTTTTTGCAACCGATAGTGATGTGTACTTGCTGGATGAACCATTTAACGGTCTGGATCTGAAAGGAGCAATGGTTTGCCGTCAGTTGATTAAAAGTCTCCAAAGTGAGGGGAAAGTGATTCTGCTTTCATCTCATGTTTTTGAACATTTAAAGGAGGTGTGTTTTGTAATTCATCATCTTGAGGGAGGGCAGGTTAAAAGGAGTTATGATCGTACTGATTTTCCGGCATTGTGGGAGGAGATAGATCACCGGTATAGGTCAATAGATTTGTAGATTCTTTGGAACGGAATTTATTTCCTTTTTGAGGGGGGCATGCCTTAAGAAAATTGGCAGCTTGATTAAATAAACAGTATATCTTTTTAGGATAAATTCAAAAAACTTGATAATTTCATGGTTATAAACCACATCAGCCTTAATTAAATGTATTTATTGCCCCGATATGGGCTTTTGACAAAAAAAACGTGTTTTGATTCAGGGTTTAAGGGTTCAAATCCCTTTTGATAATGTTTTGGACTCTTATCTATTAATTATAAACTTAATTTTTTCATTATGACCGAAGATTTACTTAACCAAAACCATGAGACCGAGGCTATTATGTTGGATCAACGAGCATTGGCCAATATTTATGAAGCCAGAAAATGGACTTTGTTTCTCTCCGTCATGGGCTTTATTGGAGTTGGAATTTTCTTTTTTGTATTTTTAGCAATGATGTTCGGAGCTAGTTTTTTGGGAGGCTTGGGGGCACTGGCTCTTATTCCCGGGTTATTGTTGATGGCCGTTTACGTGATTCCTATTTATTATTTGTATCAGTTTTCGGTGGTTTCTAAATCGGCGATTCTCACTAAACAATCCCACTTAATGGCCGGTGCTTTTAATTACCTGAAAAGGCATTACCGTTTTATGGGAATACTTTTGATTATTGCTATAGTACTGAATCTGGTTGTATTATTGGGGCAATTAGCCTTTTTGGGAAGTTTCTTAATGGTTCTTTAATCCGCCGTGTCGTGGTGGATTATATTCTTTGTGTTCTTTATTAGTGAAATCTATAAAAGTAGGATTGCTCTTTATCACCTCTCCTGGGGGAATATTTACTTATAGATATCAGGAGAACTGGAGATATTTGGTTTTTCTTTGTCGTTAGAGATCATGGGTTCTATTCCCCTCGATCGGGATTGAGGGGCTGGGTTAACTTAATTGAAATTAAATAATTATTAGCAAGTTATGAAGATATTTTTTTGTATCGTTTTTACTTTATTTGTTTTTAGTTCATGTAACTACATGCAAGAAGCAGAGAGTCCATTAGTTGGAGAGTGGTCTTTTATTGAAGGCTTTTCCAATGGCAAACCAAATTTTATTGATAAAGAGCATAGAACAAAAGTTTTTAATTCAGATGGGACATTTTATATTTCTCATAGTGAAAATGGCAATGAAGATATAGATATTAAAGGAGAATATGAGACGATTGATGACAATCATTTTAAGGAAAAATTGAATCGATCAACATCTGCCATTTATGAGTATAAGATTAAAAATGACACATTAACTTTTGAAGGAGAATTAAAAATCCCGATCGAAAATGGGAATCACAGATCTGTTTTAGTCAAAGAAAAGTGGGCGAGAAAAAATTAATTTATCTTCTGCCTCCTGCTTCCCTACTTTTCTAATATTTATCATATCCCCATTCCCTGTGGAAGTGTATTTTTGTGACAGAAAAACCACTCACAGACTTCCATGAGCCACCGCATAAAAGTATTTGCAGCCCTCACGGGTACCATGCTCTTTTGGGCTTTCTCCTTTGTGTGGACTAAGGTGGCCTTTACGGTCTGGACACCCATTTCTACAATATGGCTGCGACTGGTCATCAGTGTGCTGTTTATTTTTGGCTATCTGGCACTGACCAAGCGGTTGGAACCTTTAAGGGTGAAAGACATCAAGTGGTTGATTGCGCTCTCTTTTTTTCAGCCGTTCCTTTATTTTATGGGCGAGAGCAACGGGTTGAATTACCTTTCCTCCACCATGGGCTCGGTCATTGTG
>JAFGPP010000087.1 GCA_016936135.1 Thermoplasmatota archaeon | reverse complement strand
GTCGTGCTGGGAGTTGCCGGATCCATGGCCATGAAATCCATCTATGTGCGGATCAATAAAGAGGTGGAGAAAATTAAGTAACGGTTGAGGCTATATGCAGTAAGGGTTTGCGGGGCAGTATCCTGTCCACCGACACAAAAGTTTGAGCGCTGCAATGCTTGAGTTTCCAATAAAACCCTTATGGCTGCTACACTTTGTCACGCTTTCGGGCTTTGTTCTTTCTTCTTTTCTTCAATTATTGATGAATTAAACCGAACCAATTTTTCCCAATCTATTTCTCCGTTGTCGTTACAGAACCCATTTGCAAACTCTTTAGTAAATTTATTAATCATTTGAGAGTATGTTTTAACAAAGTTATCGTTTTTTTCTTTGGCTTTATGACCAAGCGGTTCAATGATTTCAGTGTATAAATTTTCATTCCCTGAAATAAATTTCCAAAAACTTTGACCACAATATTTGAAATATTCTCCTTTATCAGGCTTATTATCTCTACCATAACAACATCCATTTATGGCAATAATATTTAGTTTAGAATTGCTTGTTCTTAATGTCTTTTTCGCTGTTTTAAAGTCAGCAACCATTTTTGCAATTTGAGAACTATTTCACCAATTTGGACCAGATTTAATATTAACGATGTAACGAATTCTATCATCGTCAAACTCAAGGTCAATCCCAAGTATTCCAGATTTTTTTCCGCCATAAACTTTCTCATTGATATTGATAGCAAGTCCTTCAAGCCAATCTCCAAAAATTCCTTCTTCGCTTGAAGAAATATGTGCATCGACAATTCCCCGAATAATTTTCTCTGCTGTCAGAACATATTTTGCTTTGAACAAATAGGGATTTTTTCTTTTAAGGACTTGTGAAAGTTTAAGACTATCAAGACTTTGTATTCTTTTTTCGTGAAAAGTACCAATATTTTTCTCAACGTACTGTGATACGTCTTTCAGATTTAGTTTTTTCATATTTTACCTTTGGTTCTAATAAATAAAGTTCAACTGGTTGAAGTTGTTTTCTTACCATTTCATAATATTCTGGTACTATATCAATTCCAATTGAATTACGTTTCATTCTGTTTGCAACAATTAAAGTTGTACCTGAACCCATAAATGGATCAAGTACAGTGTCATTTTGTTTAGTGAAAAGTTTTATAAACCACTCCGGAAGTTCTTCAGGAAATGCTGCACTATGATTTTTATTGTTGCATTCTGTTGCAAGATGTAACACATTAGTTGGATATGCTTTGTCTCTGTCTATCCAGTTTGATATATTTTTTCCAAATCCACTACCAACTTTTGAGTTATCCCTTATTTTGTCCGTTTCAGAAAGGTTTTTTAATCTGTTTTTTGCCCAATCACCCATTGGTACCATTACTTCTTCTTGGTACATGTTGAATTTCTTGTCCTTATTGAATTGAAGGAGTCTTTCCCATGAATCACGAAAACGATTCGGCCATTTTCCTGGATATGAATTTTTTTTATGCCAAATAAACTCTTCAGTCCAAAACCAGCCCTGCTTACGCATTGCAAGGATTAATTCCATTACATAAGTACTACGTTCACCATCGACAACTTTTTCTTTGATATTAAGAATAAATGTTCCTGTAGGTATTAGTACTCGAAGTAATTGTTCTGAGATTGGCAAAAACCAATCAACGTATTTGTCTGGGTGAATTCCCCCATAAGTACTTTTTCTTTGGTCTGCGTATGGTGGAGATGTAACAATCAAGTCAACTGAATTATCAGAAAGTGATTTTAATTTCTCCTTACTGTCACCTAAATATATGTCTGTAAATATTTCCATTTGAATTTCTTTATTCCACTCTGTATTTAAATTTTATTGGCTCGGTTTCATACTGTTAATAAGTCTTCTACTATCTTGCTTTGTCTTTTTTTGTTAACCTGAAGCATAACAGCTGTAGCTAAGAAACATGTGTGTTTTCGAACACGTATCTGTCTGCCGAGTACCGAGTTTTGTTATGTGATTTAATGCTCATTTTACTGTGTCAACCCGTATGTTCTCTTAGCAATTGTTGTAGCACGTTCTTTTCTTTTTATAAGTTAAACTCCAATTTATTTTTGTTCGCTTTATAGCATGTGTAGCAAGTCGGCTTTAGCATGGATGAAGACTGTTCATTCCCGCAGATATGGCAATAATTTTCCTGATATTCTTCGTCCTTATATTTTTTCCAAATGCTGTAACAGTCCTTGCAGTATGGAATAAGCGGATTCAACTTAATTGTCTTGTTGCAACGGATACAATGTCCATTATTATTTGTCTGTTTTGGTGTACCATTGGACTTTCTCTTAGTCGGTATTGTTCGGGTCTTCTCTGTTAAGTTGAATTCAAATTTTTCACTTGTGTTATCTATGTATTCAATTTCTTTAAAAGCGTCTTCATATAGTAATTTGTCGGTTTGATCTTCCAAGTCAATAAGCACGCCCATTTCTTTATTATTTGCCATTGAGAATTCATAAAGATTCAACGAGGTAATAATCATCTTCTTGTCATTGACATAGCACTTTGCATGCAAATCTTCATTGTATTTCAAGATGACAAACCTTAAACTTTCCAGAAATTTCATTTCGTCTGGTTTTAATTCTTGCTTTCCGAAAATGACAGTCGTGATTTTGTCTTTACTGTTCCTGTAAGTCAGTAGTTCTTTAAAGTCTTTTGAAAGTTTTAAGTATGGAGAGATGAGTATTAGTTTCTCCTCTGCTTCCTTAATTAGATCCTCTATCGCTGCTACTGCTTTTCTTGTGTTTAGAAATTTTGCCATATTCTATTTTTTCTTTTTGAATGTGCTACAACGTTTATAAATATTCACTGTTGTTATCCCCCCGATAGGGTGGTGTAACAACAATTGTTGATAAATTTCCATTACGATTTCTTCTCTTGGAAAAAATAACCTGCCGTGTTTATTAACGGGACGTTTTAAAATTGCCATATTATGCAAACTCGTCAATAATAACTCCCTCAACTTAATGAAAGAAATTAATTACATTGAATTTAACTAACAAGCGAAAAGGCGAAAAAAGGGGCAATTCATGAATTGCCCCTAAGTTTTTAAAGATGTTGTTTGACTCGTCCTGAGTATTTGGGACAAGCCTTGTTTGCACTGGTCCTACCAGTTCTCCGCCAGGACTTCGAAGTGGGCGGTTGGATGGGCACAGGCCGGGCAGAGTTCGGGCGCTTCCAGACCTTCGGCG
>JAFGPP010000015.1 GCA_016936135.1 Thermoplasmatota archaeon | reverse complement strand
CATGAGAGAAGAAAATGGCTTTTATCTTTACAACATCTACACTATACTTTCAGACTACGGTAAAAACCCAACCGACCGCTTAAGCGGGCAACTGATGAAAAACACCACAGAGGTAGATACCGTAATCGCGCATATTGGAATCTATGGGGATATTCCACATCAGAATATGATTTCCACGATGTATGATCTATTAAGAGTTTCAGATACGGTAACAAATCCAATTTACCCTGGAACATTGCAAACAATAACAAGCCCGGATACCGTTCTCAAAGCACAACTGCTGATCACCGCAATGCTCGACCTCTCCGTACCGCACAATTCCCCTGCACCAAACAGCAACGAAGCCGCCAGTGGTATCTTCACTAATTATATCCAGTGTATGGACAACATTGTAAGAAACTGGAGTACGATCCGGAGTGGGGGAATCGGGTTAGAAAGGCTGCGTAACATTCACGCAAACATACTCGCAACAAATAAAGACTCAATAATTATCGATCCCATTTACGTAAAGAACCATGGCACATTAGCCGAATACGGGCAACAAAAAGAAGCCCAGAAACGCAAAAACTACGCATTCTACGAGGGTTACTCGCGTCTTAATGTCGATCTCCGCCTGCCCACCGTAGTCTCGTACGAAGGTGGGTCTGGCAGTCCCCTTATCCCCACCGCCTCCGGCATAATGTTCCGCATCTCCCCAAACATCCAGCTCTACGAAGCCAACCTATCCGACACTTTTAACATGTTCGATACAGCTTTTATAAGCGGAGGTCCTTCAAGCCGAAGAATAATCATTCCCTCAAACGATTCCCTGCTGCTGAAATTTCAAACAGATGGTATCTGGTTAAAAGGAGATAGTGCGAACAACTCTGAAAAGATCTATTATTGTGGTATGGAAGCGGTACGGTTGAAGATGCAGAGTGGGGTGGATAGTATTGGGGTTCCGTTTTTGGCTACCAACGAGAGAGAGGTGCAGGGGGATGTGGTTGGGACGATTGTGGGGGATGCGGAGAATAACGTTTTTTTCATAAGAACTATTGTTGTAAACGAAAATAATACTAATAAGATTGATACACTTGAGAATCCAGAGAATCCAACTCTTTTACCATTTAACCAAACAAGAATTTTAAAAATCAATTCAAATGTTTTGAACCAGAATGAACTTGTAAAAATATATCTTAATGGAGATATAGCATTTGCTCAACAAATTCAAACAAATGGGAGTGGTACAGGCACATTTTCTATATATATGAAAAATAATATACATAAAGCAGATAGTATAGAACTTTTGGGACAAATTTTTATTGTCAAAGACAGGCAAAAATTATTAACAAAATGTTTTAAAAAAAATGTATATATTGGGAGTATTGCATTAAAAAACAACCAGTTGAATGAGCAAGTTAGGTTAACAACTGGTTTATACCCAATAATACTAGAAAAAGATACATTAAAGTTACTTTCATATTTGCGATTTAAAGATGGAATGGTTAATTTACGTACAAGTAATTCTATTAGAGTTTTTTCTTCGCGTGATACAACGGATATCTCAAACCAACTATTTCCTGATGTAAATAACAGATTAACATTTGGTGATTACGGAAAGAAAAATAACTTTTGGGTTAATTGGAAACAATTTTATGAAAAAATTGTTGTACTTTATGATACACTTTATGTTGTAACTAAATATGGAGAGGTTGGTAATTTTGTTATAGGCTACCAGAGTTTAGAAAACAGAAATGAGACAAATAAGACAGCTGCTCCAACTGCTGGTGTTGAAGAAAATGTTAGAGTTGTGAAACCTAAGGTTGGTTGGATGATTCCTATAGATAAAGAGGAGTATTATGGGTACGATGTAAAAACCAAAATAGGTGATACTGGATATATCAATATTCCAAATGAGGATTCAGCTTCCACAAAGATATCCTTTGCAATAATAGGTTTGAAACCAGAATTTGTTAAAGAGGTAAATTTTTCTAGTACAAATATCAGTAACTTTGATATAATAAAATTTACAAAAAGGGAGTTGTTGGGATCAACTGTGTATGACGTTAATTTAAAAATTGGAAGCAATCCAATTGAAAATTCACTCGATTGGCTGAATGTTTCTATAGAAGGTTTATCTTGTGATAAAATTGAAAACAAGATTGGAGTGGTTAATTACAATTGGAAATCTCATCCTTCCATAAATATTTATTTCTGTGAAGATTCAATTTCTCCTGACACAAAAATATTAAATAGAAATATTATATCAATGCCAAAGGATGAGTTATTAAAAAAGGTTAATAGTTACTATAGGCAAGGTATTTTAAAGTTAAATGGAATAAACGGTTTGCAGATAGTTCTGTCTGAATTTGATTTAAATTATAATGGAATTGTTGATTTTTACGCTAGTGATGGGTATGGTCAACCTGAATGGTCGATTTTAGGGGATACATTGCACACGCTAAGAGAGATGAACCGTGATAGAATCGTTGTCGCTTATGTAAATGGTATTAGAAATAATTGGGTTTTACACCAAAATGCTAAGAAAGATTCTAATAAAATAATAATAAAATATTCGATGGCACATGAAATAGAAAAGAATGATGTTCTAATAATCGGAGGCGATATTACGAAAGAACAAATTGTTACAATAAAGGAAGATCCTGTTACACATTGGGAAGGTTCACAATATTTAGCAACCGTAATATTAAAAGAAAAACTATGGCAGAATCACAACACATCCGAATCGATCTGGGATGGAAGAAAAGGCTTAGCATTAGTGGGTAACTTTGTTCTGGTAGTACCAGGTAAAAATGATGGCGCAAGTACATTAGCCCATGAATTACTCCATCTACCATCATTTGCAGGATTAGGTGATGTTGGTTTGTATAATAAAAAGGATTTGGACAATCTAATGTTTTACCAATATAAGGAAAATAAAGATGTACTTAGATTTAGAAGTATTCCAACTGTTAAAAGTGGAAAAGACGGTGGTATTCCTGATAATGGCACGAATATGCAATGGGATATGATCCATAGTGTAACACGTTAGAAAATAAATTTAGGAGTTAAAATGAGGAAGTGTTTGTATTTGTTCGGTATCATAATACCTTTGATGACATGTATTGTTTATGCAGCAACTGAGAATAAAAATTTAAGTTATTACAAATTATTAGCGAACTTACCTTTGTGCGAAATTATTAAAAAGGAAGAAATGAATATTAAAGCACAATTTCTAAAAAATAATACAAATGAAATTTTGAAGAATAAATTATATGAAATTATGAAGAAAACTAAAGATTGTCAAAATGTAATATCGAGTAATGATGTTCTGACGCTACTATCAATAGCTGATATTATTAATGATAAGAACAATAGTATTAATATTGGGAAGGAAAAATGGTTGAATCCGCTTTCGTATTCACTATGCATTGCTGCAATCGATACATCTATTACCAGTATGTATGATTTTGCAATCCAAATTTTATATATACATGGCACTGACGAATTTATTAAAGTCTTTTCTGATGAAATTAAAAAAAGACTTTTAAGAAAAAATGTAACGTATTATTATAATTTGTTAATAAAATGCGTTTTGGATGAACATGAGCTCGATACTCTTTTAGAAAGAGTTGTTGCCAGAAAAAAATATGATATATTAAAAGATTCAAAATTGATTTTAAAAAACAAAAAAAATAAAGTTTTAAAGTTACTCGAGGATACAAAGGTATATGAGTATAGAGCTTTATATGGTGATACGATTGCAGAAAATATACTGCTGCAAATAGCTGATACTATCAGGAACTTTGAAGGAAAAGTTGATATCGCTAAAAAATTAGGTATAGCAAATACTTCAAGTTCAGTTTTAAAACTAGTTGAGTTATTAAATGATACATCTAAACAAACGCCAGTTGCCGGAGTTGAATATTATCTTAGAACAGAGATATTCCAAATTTTATTTTCGGTTTTGGATACAATAGATTTATTTAATGAAAAATATCGTAATGCAACTAGGCAAGATATGAAAGAAACGTCAAATGGAGAATATAATGTAAAACAATATTTTAACGAAGTAGCTGATTGGGCAAAGGAAAATTACAATATTGAATTACCAAATTTACGAAAAGCAAATTGTTTTATAAGGGGGCATTCAGTGCCGATAATTTCGTGGTAGAATTATTGGCACTGTTTAAAAAATTCATACAACAACAAAATACTATAAAATAAGGCTCAAATATCAAAATAATTTCAAAATGATATTCGAAAAATTCTTAATTGTAATATGTTGTTGTAAACAACAGGAGCTCTTTGACAGGATTTTAGAAAACAAAGCACATCGTTAAAGAAAAGCAAAAACGAAACTTTAGCATAAAATATCTGATCTTTCAGGCAGCTTTTTTAGTAGTGTAAT
>JAFGPP010000086.1 GCA_016936135.1 Thermoplasmatota archaeon | reverse complement strand
GCAAAAAGTTAAACGCTTTTTTTGTCGGACTGTAGTGATTAAAAATATGAATAATGAAACAAGCTATGGTTAGTTAACATGATAGGATTAGGTAAATTAAAATGAGGTAATACTTTATCAATGTTATCATAAATAGTCCGTTAAATTTTTGTAATCACTTAATGCTTAATTGTTTATGAATTGCCAGGTGTTTGTTCCAACAATCAGTTTATCAATGTTTTAGGATTCATCTTGAATCTTATATCTAAAAATATAACGGTCTATTAATCAAGGTATTAACTCATGTTTTAATTATCTACAAAAGAAGCCTTTTTCTAAAAAGAAAATTCTTTTTCAAAAGGTCTTTTTTCTTTCTTGTTTTTAGCAATTTTACTTTTGAAAACTTGCTTTAAAAAAATCGACTCATTGTTTTTTCCTGTTTCGTTATCTTTCCATTCCCGGTTTGTATTTGCAATACTTTTTATCATTCCTGTCCATTTTAGGGCTAATTGTAATTCGTCACATAAGGTTAATTCGTCATAATCACTGTTGTAAAACTCTAAACAGACCTCCGGTTTATGCTTGTAAAAAGAAAAAGCCAGCACAATACGGTCTGTCACAATTACGGTTTCTTTACCGTATTTTACTTTCCTTTCGGTTTTAAGCATTCTGCATTCCGAAACTTCTGACAAATTGATTTTTTCTCGTATTTCCCTTTCAGGTATGTTTCGGATGAAAAATAAACTGTTATTTTCTTTATCACCTAAACCAATAAGGGTTTTATCCCACGTATCGAAATATGAAATTTCAGAATTGTTTTCTCTGGCAAATGATAACAAGGGTGCCAGGATTTTTTTATCCCGATTTTTGTTTCTTGATCTGATAAAAACTATCAGTCCTAAAATAGCCAGTGCAGCTATTGACCATCCCAAAGCTATATTTGAGTTCATTTTTTTATTATTTACAATGTAGAAATAAGAAATATTGATTTGACTGTTTTAGTCTTAAAAAGACATTGTTGTAGAATAATAAAACTTTACCAGAAATAATTGAAGGGATGGATTATGTCAGTAGCTTCGAATCTTATTATATGGGTTTTAGTATAATTTATATAACTATTGATTTTACTCATTATTTGTAATCCGGTTTCGGTTTCCCATAAATCCCCTTTTACTGAATACTTATGAAATGTTGGCAACAGCCAGTGAAAGGAGTACTGCCAGTTTTCTTTAAGGGCAATATGATTAAATAAATCTGATGTGCTGGAAAATAGGAATAGGTTTTCTGAAACGGGGTCTATAATAACATTGTCCTGTTTTGTTTCTTTTGCAACAATTTCTTGGGCATTAAAAACAATACAGGCTAGAAATAATATTGTATATAAAAGGTTATTCATTAGAGTTTTTCTATTTTGACGGACTTTTTTTGGGGGGTAACTAAACTTAGAAAAATTTTTTGTCTCGGTTTCTAGCCTGGACTATTCACAAATTATCTGTTACAATGTTCAACTACCGGCTAAATACAGGCGTCCTCAAGAAAATTGACTTGAAAATAAATTATTATTCCCTGTATCAATTTTCTTTGCGGTTCCCCGTATTTATTGGTATTTGAACATCTCATAACGAAAATTCATGAATAGAACAGGCTTGAGAATCTTTGTCAACCCCAAGAACAATAAAAATTTTTCTTAGTTTTCCGAAGTCGCAAGTGTTAAGAGGCTTACAAATTTAATTTGTTTCCTGTTATGGGTGAATGGATTGTTTAATTAGTCTTGGATTCGACGAAAGGTTCGACATGGATCCCAATATGAGAATTTTCCCCGAATTTCTTTTTTAGTTTATTTTCTATCTGAGTAGCTATCTTATGCGAAACCTCAACTGTAAGGTTTTTATCCACCTTAATATGGACGTCAACTGCTATAATTTCTCCAATTCGTCTTGTCCTTAGATTATGAAACCACAAGACACCTTCCGTGCTTTCAATGACTTCAGAAATAGCACTCTCCTTGTCTGAAGGCAGAGAGTTTTCTAACAACTCTTTGATGCTCGGAATGGCTGCTTCCCATCCAATTTTTAGAATAAAAAAGCTTACAATTACTCCTGCCAGGGGATCAAGAATTCTCCAGGGTTCTCCCAGAAAAAGAGCTCCGGAAATTCCCAGGGCTGTTGCTACCGAAGAAAATGCATCTGAACGATGATGCCATGCATTGGCTTTTAATGCACTACTGTTAGTTTTTTTACCTGCTAAATAGGTGTACCAGAACAGGATTTCTTTTGCCACAATAGAGATCAGCGCTGCATATAGAGCTATTATTCCAGGTTGTAAAATTGTTTCTCCCGAAATAACTCTGATAATTTTAATTATGCCTGACCATAATATCCCGATGCCAACAAGGGCCAGAGCAAATCCGATTAGCATGGTGGCAAACGTTTCAAATTTTCCGTGTCCATAGTGGTGGTTTTTATCTCTTTCCTTTCCTGAGACCCCGATGAACATTAACACAATTAAATCAGTGATTAAATCCGAAAGGGAATGAATTCCGTCAGCCAACATTGCGGAACTTTTGCCGGTAATGCCTGCGGTAATTTTGCCAAGAGACAAAATCAGATTTACAATTGATCCTTTAACGGTTACGCTCTTAATGAGTTTTATTCTTTCCGGCTCTTTTTTCATTTCTGAAATTAATTGTGTGACAAAACAAGAACTTTATTGCATAATATATCTTATTATTAACGCAACAACAATGCTTACTGCAAGACCAATATTTACCTTATATAAATCTTTAAAAAGTCTTTTGTATGTATCCTTAATCAGATGTTTGTTCAAGAGAAAGTTGATTGCATACTCCCGACCCGCCAAAATACCAACAAATGTCCAGGTAGTACTCATCGGTATGGGATTTAACTCAGTAAAAAGAAAAAGAACAATTCCATAAGTAAGATCAATAATTGTGGCAGACCGAATATTGGCCGTATTTGTTTTTTGCTTAACTACTTCCTGTATTTTGCCACCCTTCTTTCTGAAAATAAAAGAAAGCAGAAAAAGTAAAAAGGCCAGAGATATTAAGAGAGCGGTAAAACTTAAATCACGTGGTAGATATACAAAAATATTTGCAAAATCCTGAATCAGCCATTGCGACCATAAAAACCCGGTGGAAATCCATTGAGCAATAATCCAAAAGTGTTTTTTGTTCCTGAGAATTTCTTTGTCTATTGCAGATTTGGATTCAAATTTCCTTGCAATCAATAAATAAACCAGGAATGCAAATAAAAAAGCCACGACATATCCTGAAACAGACTTCAAAACCATTTTTTCAATAACCTGACCTGATGAAAAAACGCTCAGAATCATGAACGTTGTACTCACAGGTAATCCTGCCTGAGTCAATATTAGCAACACCAGGGGGGGCAGAATATACCACCAGGAAATAACGGAAGGAAGTGGAATCTGAGATAATCTCCCATAGGAAACATCTCCATTGTTGGTAGCCCATCCAAAAATCAGCACAGCACTCAAAATCAGGGCAGCGTATCCCCAAAGAGTCAACCAGTGTTTCTTGTGATTTGAAGAAATAAAAGTGCCAAGTGTCTGGATTACATCATTTGCCACCACAGCATAGCCGGCCAGAGCAAATCCAAGTATCGAAAAAAGCATGGACGTTGTCATCTTTTTATTCTTATTTCTTTTTAAGTTTGTTAAACCACTTTTTTAATCTAATTTGACAGCGAAAAGCATGTCCTTTATTGAATTGCATTCCTGACAAGAGTCAGATTTTTAACTTAACAATAGTATTTGCCAAATGAAATTACAACCAGGTTGGTCGTTAGAAAGTTAAGATAAAAGTTTGTAAATTTATATCATGAGTAAGTCTTTTAGAACAAAAAAACTACTGTTTTATGAATACTCGTCTTTACCTGAAATATTTAATAATTGTGTTTTTAATTGTATTTCCATGGATATTTTTTGTTTCCGGGGCTCCTTCTTCTTTCCCACCCGGGAATATGAAAGAACTTCTTCATAAAAAAATTGATCATCTCAAGCAATACCTTACGCTGAATCAAGGAAGTGAGATTTATGCTATTCCGTCAGTAATTAATATTTACAACGATCGGGAGTACGAGCCTATTTGGAAAAGAATGCAGGACGTTGATGATCTTATAACGGCTATTAAACAAAGTTATGATCATGGACTTTCACCATCCGATTATCATATTTCTACTCTCGAACAAATGTTGAGCGCACGCACTGCTGAAGAGAAGGTATTAAGAGACATTGTTTTGACTGATGCTTTTTTACTTCTTACTTCACACGTAATTTCAGGAAAGACAAATCCAAAAACAACAGACGCACAATGGCATGTGATAAAATCAGAAAAAAATCCAATAAACTACATAGACAAGATTGGCAAGGAGCCGTTACTCTCTGTAATTGAAAATCTTTATCCAAAGCATAAGAATTATGACCTCTTGAAGGAACAACTGGGAGAATACAGAAGAATAGGAGCCGAAGGAGGTTGGCCGGAAGTTGGTGCAGGTACCATGTTAAAACCAGGAATGTCAGACTCCCGTGTTCCCCAAATAAAAATAAGGTTGCAAGTAACAGGAGAGTATACTTCCTCTGTTGACCAGGAAAACAATACTTATGATGAAGAACTAAAACAAGCCGTTGTGAAATTTCAAAAAAAGCATGGAATTGAAGCACTTGGCAATATAGGCCCGGAAACAACCACGGCATTGAATTTCTCAGTGGAAGAACGAATAAAAACTCTTGAAGTGAATCTGGAACGTTGGCGCTGGCTTCCGGTTGAGTTTAGTCCTTATTATGTATTGGTGAATATTGCCAATTTTGAGCTGGAAGTAATTGATAACGGTCAACAGGTTAATCATCAAAAGGTTATTGTGGG
>JAFGPP010000014.1 GCA_016936135.1 Thermoplasmatota archaeon | reverse complement strand
CGATCGTCAAACCAGTCCAAAACACCGGGAAGTTCCCTTTTGTAATCCTCGGGAAAGATATTCATATAGGAAACGTGGTCTTTGGAATCTTGAGTTAAGTTGTAATCGCTGTATTTAATAAACCATTGATCAGGAATTTTTTTAATCATTACCTTTTCACTACATCTGCAAATTATCTTTTCGGAAAATTCTCGCATTAAGATGGCCAGGTTTTTATCGAGTAGTTCGTTTTTCACATCATCTTTTATTTCAGAGATTTTTATTCCTGCATAAGGGCCGCATTTATCGTTTAGGTAACCTTTGTGAAACTCCTTTTTGTAAACTTCTTCAGTAGCTAGCTCAAGTTTTTCAGTTTCTTTTTGGCTTTTAATGCCGAGTTGGTCGCACACCTCTTTTGCAGGGTTTTTACCAAAACCCTTTACGTCAATTATTGTAATTGGAGAAATATCAACACCCGATTCAACAAGGGCAATCCAGTCAAATGGTGCATGTGCAGGAACCGACATAACAATTCCTGTGGCAACATTTGGATCTGCAAAGGGTCCTGATAAAACAGGCACTTCTCTATCAACCATCGGAATTTTTACAGTTTTACCGATAAGGCTTTTTCCGGAAATATTCTCCTCAATAATTTTTACGTTTTCAACCTGATAAGCAAGTTTTTCTGCGGCTTGTTTTGAGCATATCCACGTTTCGTTGCCAACCTTTAACTTTACGTATTCTACATCTGGATTAACCCACATGTTTGTAACACCAAAAATGGTTTCTGGTCTTAGTGTTGCAGCAGGCAATACTGTTCCGTCTTTTAATGTGAATTTAATTGTGGTAAATTCCAGTATTTCTGCAGACCCCCCAGTTGAAATATCCGTTTCTGATTTGTCAACAGCCACAGGACCACAGTTGGGGCAAAACGGAGCATAATGGGGTTTTTGAATTAGCAATTGCTTTTCTTTTAATTTGTAGAATTGCCATTCTATAAACTTTTTGTAACCTTCAGATATCGTACTCATTATTCTTGAGTAGTCAATCAAAAATCCAAATTTTTTCCAATAATCTTTGACATAGATATGTGCGAAATAATTTACGACTTCTTTTGGGTCTTTCAGTTTTTGAATTGTCTCTTCTGAACATCCGTATTCTTTAAGTGTGTTAATTGTTGCCTCATCGCCTCTCTCAACTTTTTTTGCAAACCCGATTGATGGAATTCCAGAAGCATGAAAACCTGCAGGAAAAATAACATCAAAACCCGTCATTCTCTTGTATCTGGCTATAATATCACAGTAGGTAAATCCCCTCATGTGTCCAACATGAAGATAACCAGAGACACCCGGGTAGGCAAAATGAAGAAAGAATTTATTTCCTTCTTTCTTTTCAGCAAGATAGATTTTCTTGTCAAACCACTTTTTTTGCCATTTTTCTTCTATTGCAACGTAGTTGTAGTCCTTATTGTGCATTGTTTTCTATCCTTTCGGAAATGAGAAATGTTTTATAAAATCATTGTTAAACTGATAACAACTGATTTAAATTCGACCAATTCATTTTTATATGCAGTTTATTTACTAATTGCACTATGAAGTTAAATTTAGTGAGTTTTATATTCATATGCCTATTATTGGCAACTGCTATTGGAAATTCTTCTTTATCTGAAACAATTACAGAAGAAAAAAACCCAAAAGCAGTAAATACCGTTCTACTAACTCTTACATTTGAAGGACAGCAAAAAACGTATACACTAGATGATTTAGAAAATCTGGATTCATACTCTGGAAGAGGCGGCCGTTTAAACGTAATTGGAAATATTCAGGGTCCTTTCACATATACTGGAGTTAGAATTTCAAAACTGGCACAGGAATTTTCAAAAATTCCCTCCAACTATGAATTATTAACAGTTTCCAGGGACGGCTATGTATATAAATTTACTAACAGTCAAATAAAAGGCAATATACCTGTATATGATGTAAATGGAAACCCAGTTGGCACAGGTGGAGTAACAATGCTTTTAGCATACGAGGAGGAAGGTGTATCATATTTTTATGGCGGTCCTCTTAGAATGGCGTGGGTTAGTAATGATGATCTAATAACTGATTCACCGTACTGGCCAAAATATGTAGACGAACTTGAAATACTAAAACCAACAAGTGATAATTTTCCTCCAGAAATTTACATTGATAGTCCGAATAAGGGCTTGTATTTAAACGATAGAAAATTAATTACAACGCCCTTCTCAATAATATTTGGAGGAATCACAATTAATGCACAGGCACTTGACGGCGAATCTGGAATAAAAAAGGTGATGTTTTTCATTGATGGAGAACTAAAAGCAAAAATTGCAACTCCCCCATATCAATGGTTTTGGGATGAAAAGACACTCGGTCGTCATACAATTAGTGTCAACACATTTGACGCTGCTGGTAACATTGCAAGCGATGAGGAAGATGTATGGATTTTTAATCCTTGAACACCCGTTATCTCGATATTAAATTAACTATCTCTACACCAAACACCAAAAATATAATTTTGCAAAAGCACTCCTAGGAAGTTATCGAGATTTATATACCCGCAACACGGGAACCCTCCGTTTGTTTCCTTTCTGAAATATATGTCAATTCCATATTCCAGTGAGAAGCATAGTTCTAACAGGTTTACAGGCAAAAATCTGAATCCACCCTCTTGATTTTTTTCTATATCGGTAATTTTTCCCAGCAATACTGAAAATGATAATGAATTGATGACATACCTTGGCTTTGGCATTGTTACTGAATGTATTGACCAGCCACTTTCACCATTGTGTTCATCAATTGCTTTTACCTTTATATCAAAATTACCCTCTTTTTTGAAGGTGTGAGACACTATTACCTCTTGTCCTGAAGGATATGGTCCCTCTAAACTTGATGTTTGGTCCCCCCAGTCGAAATAGTATGAAATCTGATCGCCGTCTGGGTCTGTTGAATAAACCCTGTAATCATATTGTTCTCCAGGTTTTCCCTTGTTGGGACCTGTAACAGATGGGGTATTTGGCAAAAGATTGTCCATTAGTCCCAACAGCATTTTAAGAAATTCATCCCAATATGTATCAATAGCAAAAAGAGTTTCCTCGTAAGGGGAAGGAAGATCATGATCGTATCTAAGTGCGTCGTTGTAGTCAGACGTTCTCTGAGGAAAATAAATATTGAATCCTTCTGTATGATCCCCGGGTAAAATTGCCTTTGCTATCACTGCATTGTTTATTTCATTTCTTACATTATTTTTTAACGTTAAAAATTCTGAATCTTCGATGTCAAGTAGATCAAGAAAATGACCAAGATCAACAAAATAATCAATGCCCCAAGTTACTCCATACTTTCTTACGGAATTTAATACTGTCAATATTTTATTTCGATTTTCATCAATATTTTTGATGAAATATAGGCCTAATTCATCGATTGTATTTGCCAATGCATCTAGTTTTGTTGAATCTAATACTCCAAATGATTGTTTGATATCAGGATAATCTTGCGGGACAAAAATATCAACAATATATGTGGCAAATTCTTCGGGGGACATCAAGGGGTTGTAAACTAGCTCGGAAAGAATATTTTCATAAGGAATATCTCCAACTATTCCACAATCAGCATATCCAATCAAGTAATTGCAATAATTTCTGATTTGGTACCTTAGTTCAAGATTGCCGCATAGGCAAGACTCAATCATTACTATTGCTAATTTGTTTGCACCATTATTTGTAATCGTATTAAGAGCATCATGTAATTCGGGCATTGTTATCATTAAACCATCGCCATTGCTATCTGTACAAACTCCTTGCCATCCGCTCCCCATATTGCTATTGATGTTTAGAGCGTAATTTGCAGCGGTAAAATCTTCCATTACTTTTTGTGCAAATTGGGTTAAAGTATCTGGATCATCCATATCTGATTCTATGGGCCAATCCTGTTCCACTAGGTTATTTTCAACAATGTAGTAAAGTTTAGTGTCGTCTGTATCCATGCCGTCATATAGGGCAACAAACTGAACATCTTCGGTGGAACCTACCGATCTTATGGTATTTAATGTTTGTAGCAAAAAAGCAGAAAGTTTATTGTCACCATCCAAATAAAACATATAAGCCCATTCAAAATCGTTTTCATTTGCTGCCTTAACTGCAATTGTGGTAAAACAAGTACTTACAATTAAAATTGAAACGATAAACAAACTAATCATATTTTTTTTCTTGTTCAATTACTCGCCCCCGATTTTTGTATTATTTATATATTGTTAATAATATTCTTATATCTTCTCTCTAAGAATTTGAACAAAATGGAAAAAATAATGCTATAATTTTCTTTTTGTATTGAATATTTCTTATTACAGGTAAAAGGTTACTTATGAAAATAGAAAAGAAAAATTAAAAATTAATTCAATTTGATCAGATTAAACCATTTGTAAATCAATTGCAACAAATAATTTAAGAAGCTGTTGAAATTTGGTTTGGTGTATCTCATTACAACATGCATGGAATCGGACCATTGGCTGCTTACACCGTTTTCATCCCTTGCTATAACTCTAATTGTACGGTTGCCGTTTGAGTTCCAAGAGTGAGAAATATTTGCTTTTTCTCCAGATGCATACGGCCCAATCCATCCCGAATATTCTTCACCCCCCCAATCAAATAGGTAATAGATATTATCATTTTCGGGGTCAGTAGAAGTTGCATAGTATTGATAGCTTACCCCAGTTCTCCCTAATGACGTACCATTAAATTTTGGCCTGGCGGGAGGTAAGGAATTAGTAGCAATTGTCAATGTTGGATCTCCAAATAAATGAAATTCCTCAAGATTTATATAGTCAGAATTTAGCATATAAGAAGAAATATGTGAGTTAATTATTTTATGACACAATTCTCCCAATGTTTGTGCGTTTCTATCCATATAGTGATATGCTAGATCGATACACATTTTTTCAATTCCGGCATTTGTAACTACGGAACCGTAAGTAGCTAAATCAAAATTTGATCCGCCCAAAAAAGCAATGCTTCCGCCATAAGGATGCTTTACAAATGTCCAACCGAAACAATCTTTTGCACTGTCATAAGCGCAGTGAAAACATGCATCTGAGATTACAATTGGAAGCATGTTATTATTGTTAAGTTTTTCAATATTTTGAGTTTGATAAAGCCCTTGCGGTATCCACAGAATTTTATTTTCATGGGGGTGTGTACCCCAAGAATGTTGGTTGCCATGACCATTAAAGAAAACAAAACCCGCACCGCCTTCTATTGCATTGTTAATATTTGATTTTTCGTATAAAATACCATTAGATGCCCAAATTTTAACAGGTATGAAACCTTTTAGGATATTGTTCACCTTAGTCTGAACATATTCTCCCTCGTCAATTTTTTCTGCATCTCCTGGTCCAGAATCTCCACCAATAAAAACAACATTTCTAAACCAGTTTTGTTTGTGAGATTCTTCATTTTCGAATGAAATAATCTTTGAAATACAGGTGTCAACTTCTTCTTTATTGATACAGGCAAGTCGTCCTAAATAAACGTCAGGATAGAGGTCAACTGTATCATTTTTGCCAAACCAATCTTTCTCTCCAAAAATGTCATTTCCGTTAGTATCCCAACTTGAAAATTCTAGATTTTCATCATATATGTCAGCGTAATATAAATCTGATAGAAATACAAATTCGTTCTGGTAATTGCACTTATGATAGATATGTGTATAGCGGGCAGGTATTTGCTCTGCTCCACCGACTAGTAATATGTATTTTGTACCCCAATTTTCAATTGAATTTTTAATAAAATATTTGATTTTTTCCGGTGTGTCTCTACCCTCTGCAGGGAAATATTTGCTTTGTATGATATCACCAATAGAGATCCATTTGGTTGAAATTCCTCTACTTAATTTATGATTTACAAAAATTTTTAAATTATTGTAGTAATCATCGGGTGAGACTATTAGAAAATCATATTTGTCATATCTTGGTTTTCCGTATGGTGCAAGTGATTTATACTCTATCTCGACTTCCATTTTTTCTGTCCATCTAATTAAACTGTTTGAAGAGTTGAATTGCACAGGGAACAATTGCAGATTTATAATTGTGGACCGTTGTTGATCAACAATTCCAGTGCCAATTTTATATGAGTACCACCCCGGAGGAGATTTTGGATTTCCATCTCCATAATAAAACGTTTCATTATAGTTTTTAATTAATACAACTGGAGGTGTGAAGGCTAATTCTTTTGAAATCGTAATTTCATAAATATTTTCTATAGTACATTTTATATTTTTTACCTCTGAACCGAATGGTAAGATAAACGATTCAGTCCTTGTGGGTAAAACATAATAATCTTCTTTAT
>JAFGPP010000085.1 GCA_016936135.1 Thermoplasmatota archaeon | reverse complement strand
GCAGCCTACAATGAGTTTTGGTGATCTTCCAAGTCAATTCAACTGGGCAAACTATGGTGGAAACTGGGTGACACCAGTCAAAGATCAAGCTTATCCTGTTTATTGTGGTAGTTGCTATATTTTTGCTATATGGGGTGCTTTTGAAGCTTCTATTGATATAGCATCTGGAAAACCAAATACTGATATCGATCTCTCTGAACAGTATGGTCTTTCATGTATCAATGCAGGATGTAACGGTTGTGGTGGAGGATGGGGATCCACTATGATAAATAATATTGTTAGCACATCTCCTAGCCAATCAGGTAATGGAGTAAATGGTGTTCCAATTGAATCCTGTATGCCGTATACGGCAACTGACACAGTACCTTGTAGTGATAAATGTACTGACTGGGATTTTCATACAGAACCTATTCTTGATCCTGATGATAAACTATGGCAGATAGCTAACTGGGGAGCATTTACAATTTCTGAAGATAATCCAAATGATTGGTATGTGCTAAAAACCTATTTGTTGGATAAAGGCCCAATAGCTGTTTCTATGTATTGGTCTAATGGTTTACAAAGTTTTGTTGATACCCATCATAATCCAAATGATGTATATGAAAATGATGATTCAGGATATACCAATCATCTAATACTATGTGTTGGATGGGTTGATGATGCATCTATTAATGGTGGAGGATATTGGATACTTAAAAACAGTCATGGGACCTCTCAGGGGTATGGCGGATTTTGCAATCTTGCATATGGTTGTCTCAATTTAGGTGTCTCTGAATGTGACTGGATTATTGCTGAGGATTGGCCTGAGGAAGAGCAAGGTGAAGGACCTGCTCCAGTTATAGAGGCTGTTTTTGCTGATTTTAATTATGATCCTGAATACAATCATCCTGGGGAGGAAATAGAATTTACTGATATCTCTGATGGGGATGTAACCATGTGGGAATGGGATTTCAATGGTGATGGTGTTATCGATTCCAATAAGAAAAATCCAACCTGGACTTATAATATGGAGGGTTCATATGAGGTGGACCTTAGGGTTTGGAGTCACTGGGGTCTAAATAGTGACCGGATGAAAACTGTAAATGTGAAACAAAATTGGCCTGCTGTGGTAGTAATCAAACCAGATGAATATCCAGACCCTGCCCATCCAAAAAACGATCTTGAAATTCATTTTGATTCCAGGTATTCTTATGACCCTGATGGAAGCATTGTATCCTGCCTTTGGGATTTCGGTGATGGGGCCACATCTCCTGATAGGTATCTTTATCATATATTCCCTGAGCCTGACAAAATCTATGAGGTTACTCTTACTTTGACTGATAATGATGAAGGAACAGCTAGTGATACATGTACAATAAAAATAGATCAGACAGTCCCACCAGAAACCAGTATCCATCATGGACTTGGTTCATCAAGCTCTGATTATTATGGTACTACTCAGAAGATTTCTTTTTCAGCTGCTGATTGGACAAGAGTAAGCAATACATATTACCGTATAGATGGAGGCAACTGGATAATATATAATCCATCTGAGCAACAATATATACCAGTAGATAATGAAGGAGAGCACACTGTAGAGGCATACTCAGTAGACTACTGGGGAAACGAGGAAAAACCTGTGTCTGAGACTTTCTGGATTGATAAAACAAATCCCACCCTCTATATTTCATTAGATGGAAACCTAGATGATGGATGGTATATCAACGAAATTACTGTTACCCTAGATGGCGATGATGATCTCTCAGGTGTTGACCAACTATTTTACAGATATAAAACCAGTGGCTGGGTGGAATACAACAACCCCTTTGTTATAGATGACCGTCAAGGTGTTTTTACTTTGGAGGCTATGGCGGTTGACAACGCAGGAAACCAGGTAACAACAGAAGAAGAAATATATATCAAATACATAAACAGTCCAACTGTCCCCAGTATCTCTGGGCCAACTTCTGGTAAACCAGGTGAAGAACTAACATACAAAATATTATCATATGACACTGGAAATGATATCTACTATTACATTGACTGGGGTGATGGAAACACAGATGGATGGCTTGGACCATACAGTTCTGGTGAAGAAAGAGATATTTCACATATTTATAACCTGAAAGACTCCTTCGTTATAAAAGTAAAAGCAAAAAACCAATATGATGTAGAAAGCGACTGGGGAACACACTCAATTTCTATGCCTAAAAACAAAAACATTGACATATCAAGTTTTCTGCTTAAGTTCTTGGGGAGATACCCGATACTGTATTATCTACTGAACTTAAAATCATAAAATTCCTTTTTATTATCCAAAAAATAAAAAATAATAAAATTGCTTACAGGTAGACGATATAAAAGTCTCAAGAATTGGGTTGACATCTGGAGACCAAAGGTCGAAAATCAATATTCGGAAGATTATCTTTACCTTCAATCAAATGGAAAACCATTTTAAGATAGCTCCTTGAGAATGAGCCTATCAAGAAATGTCAAAACAGTTTGGAATAAATATTACCCATATATTTCTAGGCACTGGTGTGCTGTTGCAAGATTATTAGACTGGGATTTAAAGGTAATTAGAGTTAGAGATTTCCTTGGACATGTCAAGATACAAACAACAATGGATTATCTAAAAACTGCCAATATGTACTACGATAGGAATGAAAGAGACTGGTTAAAACGTGCATTATGTAAACATAGATAATCGTGATTATGTTAGTGTTAGGGTTGAACCAAACTTTAATAAAAAAACCTATAGTTCATATGTAAACTCTTCTAGAGACATGTACGGACCTGGCGGGATTCGAACCCGCGATCTGCAGCTTAGGAGACTGCCGCCCAATCCAGGCTAGGCTACAGGCCCAATAAAAGTTTGTTATTTGCAATTATCTTAAAAGATTGGTGGAATAATTTTACTATAATTCCTCATATTCAACCGTAAAACTTGCACTTGATTCAGATACTTTTGTTTGTTTTAATTCACTTAGGCGGATGGTTTTATATTCTACATTTTTTGATTTTAACAAATTTGAAATGCCGTAAACATGGCCATCGCCTATACAGGCAACAATTCTTTCATACTTTCCATTTAATTTAAGTAATCTATCAAACATATGAACATTTCTGTCATCAATTAAAGTCTTTTTAATTGATGGAAATTTTTTAGAAATCTGATTTAAATAATTATCAAAATTTTCTTCTATATTTTCTAGTTCTTTTTCGACAATTCCTCTGTTGACAAAAATTCCGGCAAAGCCTGAAAATAACAATTTAAATTTTTCCGTAAAGGACATCGATTTAAGCATTTTTGTAAAAATCTCACGGGCATTTAAATCAATCAGCTCAACAGGTATGTTATTTGATTGGGCATAACGAATTGCTGTTAGCATTTCATCTCCTGCCTTTACGCCATATTGCTTAGCAATATTTTGTTGAAATTTTACAAGAAGATTGTAAATTACAGGAGTTTTACCTCGATTTCTATAGTTTTTTCCTTGTTGATTTCTATCATATAACAATGCCTGATATCTTTGTTTATCAAGTTCGACACATATTAAATCAGGTTCAATTTGGTCAAATCTTGCACGAAGTGCATTTGAAAGATCAAAAACATGTCCGGTTCCTATCAAAACAATCATGATTAATCCTACACTTTTTCAATAAGCGGATAACACTCTCTAATCAAATATTTTGTCGTTTTGTAATTTTTTCATTTTGTTTTGTAAACAGTAAAGCTTTAAATATGATTATTTTGGAAATGGTATTATTGAAATACATTGCCATGGTTTTAAATGTCATGGTTATCGAAACGGAACGGAAGGTGATATGATGAGAAGGTGAATGTATGGAAAAAAAATACATGGAAAGATTTGTAGGCAAGTACTGCAAAATCGTAACAAAAGAACCTGGAGAAGATAGAGCAAGTGTAGTTACGGGCATCCTCGAAGATATTGATTATGAGGATGGTTTTATTTTAGTAGATTCCGAACAAGGTTTGGGAGCATTAAGTGTTAATACAATAGTTGCCATAAAACCAGCATCAAAACGAAGACGACAATTCAGTCATTCGGAAGATGCTGTTGTTGGTATTGAGACTTTAATTGTATTTATTGCCATGGTCCTTATTGCCGCAGTCACTGCAACTGTTTTAATTCAAACAACCGACACTCTACAGCAAAGAGCTCGTACGATGTCGGAACAAACCATAAAAGAAATTTCATCAGGTATGGCAATAGAGGAAATAACCGGTTACACAAATGAAGATAAGACTAGAATTAATTATTTAGCGTTGCAGGTAAAAACAATCGCTGGATCAAAAGATATAGATCTAAGTCTTTGTACACTTACTATCCTATATAACGATTTGAGAGTGCTTCGATTAAACGAATCTCTTGTTGCAAAAGCAAATCTTGACAATAGAAGTGTATTTGACACGCCAATTTCGGCTGGAAGTTCATTTACTATTCTTAATAATGCGACAAATACCACCTTTGGAGTCATTGCCATTCACGATCCTGATGATACAGTGGTAAATACAAACGGTCTGAACAGTGGAGATAGAGTATTTATTATTATTAATCTCAGTGCAGTTTTGGATAACCCGAGTGGTTCAGGATGGCAGTCAGCAGGACTACCGGCAAGAGAAGGAATTTCTGGAGCATTTCAGCCTGAAATTGGTTCAAAAGCAAGCTATGATGTCACCGCACCGGCAGTATTTGGACAAAGAATAGTCAAAATACTTTAAAAGGGGCAATTACGCCCCAACAATTCCAATTTTTTTATTTCTTTTAATTTTTAGCTTATTTTCAATTTTCTCAAATTTAATGATATCTGCTTTTTCTCCATCATAAGTAATCGGGGCCGTTGATGCTTTCATGGATATCTTCTTTTTATTCTTTGTTAAAAAAGTTGTTTCAAAACTGGATTTGTCAATACCTCTAAGCCGCTTTATGATGTGTTTTTTAAGTTGTTCAGTTGATTCAGGATCAACAAAATTTATTAGTTCTTTTTCTAGCATATCCTTTAAGCTGTATCCTAGTATTTTTGAAAAGTTTGGATCTATGTTTTTAAAAACACCCCGACGAATAATTGCATCAGATTCTTTAATGTCAACATTGGTGGTATCTAACTGAGGTTGCCCATCTTGCTTATAATTTCCTTCTCTATTGTAAAAGGCTGCAACATAAGCCTCATACTTTGCTGAATAATTATCTATGAATTCATCAATTTGTTCTAAATTCGCAGATTTTTTTCCAAACTCTTTGATTAAAGATCTATATTCCTCAAAATCAAATCTTGCAGATAGATCATAAGAAGATGGAATTTTATTTTCTTCTGACAACACAGCTGCTATTGTTTTTTTCAAGCGAGGCAATACTTTTGATTTTACTTTATTACTTAACTTATTTAAACTCAAAAAGATGGAATGGCTTATTTTTAGTAATATGGGTTTGATGAGTTTACTTGGTTTTCTAACCATTTTATATGGTTTAGATTTTTTGATTAAAATCTTGGGTTGTAGTTTTGCTTGTAAAAGAGGTTCAGCAGTTGTTATTTGAGAACGTATATCGGGCAATACTATTGATTTCTTAGGTTCCTCGATAGGACGTGTAATTGCCCTGTAAATCAATAACTCATGACCGGTTAGTAGTCTTCTATGATCAACAAGGGCAACTAGGATAAAACATCCAAATATTAAATAATTGAGAAATTGAGATAATGATAATTCAGAAGAAGCAATAGAAAGACCAATTCCTGCAATAAATAGAGTGGTAGGTATAAACGAATAATAAATATTTTTTCTGGTGTCGTTGATATGTAAATAAGAGGAGAAAACCAGGACAACCATGTTGATAAATAAAATTTGTAACTCCTCAAGACCTGAAAAGGCAAAGAAAGGTGTCAATTGGAAAATGACATCGGGTTCAAAAGATGCTCGAAAGATTAAGGAAATAGTGAATTTAATTATTACATAAATTGTTAAAAAGGTAATGAAGTAAAATGGAAAATACCAGAAAAACTGACTATCCTTTTTCATGCTTTACTCTTTTAAATAAAGTTATTTTTCTCTTTTTTGCAATATACATTGTGCCAGCGGTAGCTGCAAGTATGGCAAGAATTTCCAAGATAAACTGGGGAAGCCAAATTCTATATAGCTCTCCGTTTAGGCCAGGAATTATGATTACATCGTTATCTCGTGTCATTTCAGCTGCGTTATAATCAATATGAGATTCGGCTGTTTCTCCAGCCCTATCTCTAACAATTAGATGAAACCTGGTAAAAAATGTTGTTTCAAAAACAAATAAAAGCTGGAGGTCGCATCTATCATCAACTGTATCTTTTTTTACAGAATGAAAGTACGAGCATTTTTCTAAATTAAGAATGTTATTTCCTCCAAACGACTGGCTAAACTTGTTAATGCTATTGTACGAATAAATGTCTTCGTATTGTTGAAATAAAAATTGTACTCTATTTACACCGTTATCTTCTAAAGTAATACTTACATTATATATGTCAGCCCAGGAATTATAGTCAGAAAGGGTCAGATATACTCTAATAAAATCATCCTGCTGCACGATTCTGATTAATGTGAACTTTGGCGGAACATTAATAACACCAACACCTGCCTCACCTGCCTTACAATTTATGGCTAAAAATTGAGAGGAAATTAGAAAAAATCCAATTATTGTAAATATCAAATGAATTGTTTTATAATTCATTTAATCAATGTTTCCTCCTTTTGTATTTAATTTGGGAGACAACTATGTAGATAATAACGACAATAATTACACCAATTACAACAAACATCATAGACGATGTTGAATAATTGACAAGTTGCTCGTTTATGGGAATTGGTGGACCAATCTCTATTGTTGTTGAAAAGGTCTGACTATTGCCACCCGTATCTAAATTATAAAAAATTTTACCAATGTGATTTTCCCTTATTGCCTCCACAGTAACTGTGATTGTGTATTCTTCAGTATCTGTCGATGTTATTGTTAGAGGTAGATTTACCTGCCCATTTTTTGTAGTAATTTTTTGAATGCTGACATTTTTTTCATCGCTCCAGATATCCAATATTGCCTCACCATTTCCGGAGATAAAAACCTGTAAATTTTCAATTTCTCCTTCTTGCATTGCTATATTTCTCTGATATTGAAATGAAATTCCTGCATCTTTGATTTCTACTAACTCATATTGACTATGACCGACATATACATATAAAACTGGAATAGCAATATCAATAATAGTTTGGAAAGTAATCATTGCTTTATAATCATCTATTATGAACTCATTTGGAATCCCTCCAGATCCTGAACCCCCATCAGACATTCTTTGTGGTTGCCAAGATTGTGAATAAACTTGCATATGATAATCTGCTTTCTCTGAAACTGATATTTTTTCGGTGTATTTTGTAAACTCCATAAATTCGCTAAATTTTGGATAATTTATAGAGATGGATAGCGGAACGTTACCCGTATTTTTGAGAACAAAATAATCGCTTCCCTGGGAGACCATTTCGGTAAATGGATCAATGCTAAAAATTATTGTTCCACCGTGAGAATTTGCTAGACCGCTTGTCGGGACTTCAACAAAAATATTTTCAATGTGTGCTTTTTCTTCATTATTATAAATCTCTAATGTCCAATTTTCACGGTAATAAGGTATATTTGGTAAGCTATTACTAATTCCAAGATAGAAGCTATATTGATTATTAGTTTTTTTACACTTCTCGGAATTTATATAGCTATAGTTATTGTATTTAATCAAATCTGCCCATTGAACAGGATTGTTTTTAAAATATTTCCATTCGTAATAGTTTTCAAAATTTTTGTCAGAAGGCGTTGTATTTCCTTTGTACAGTATAATCTTAATTTCTTCGGGATTATTTGAAATAGTTAGATTTAAATAATGCCATATACCTGAAATAAGTACTAATTTTCCATCATAAATTTGTTCGTTTTCACCTGGGATATATAATGATATCTCGACATTTTCATCTGCCTTAGCTGATGTTGAAATTGGTAAAATAAGAAATATAATTATAATTATTTGTAAGTAATATTTGTACTTCATCCCATCACCTCTTTACTACTAAGAGCCCTATGAATTTGTTTATCTTAACTGCTCTATTAAAGTCTTTCTATTGATAAAAAAAATCTAATATAAGATCCAATCAAAATTTATTGATTAAACAACCTGCTACAGATTAAATAAAAATATTGCTAATTTTTAAAAAAAGATATTTATTGTCGATTTTTAATTTTTAAAACCAAGAATATCAAAATCAAAAATCTATATTACTAATTACTACAAGTAAATAGAATCGCCTAAAATCTGCTATCCCAATCGATGCAGAGCATCGGGGCATTACGCAGATTTTCAAGACGGCGATTCAGAT
>JAFGPP010000084.1 GCA_016936135.1 Thermoplasmatota archaeon | reverse complement strand
GTTTTGGGGATTTGAACTGGGAATTGCGACCAGGGTCGGTAAAAACAACCTCGTTTTACGTTCAAAATATCGGCTCTCCTGATACAGAGCTCTCCTGGGAGATTGCAGAACATCCTGAATGGGGCGATTGGACTTTTGAGCCTCAAAGTGGTCAGGGCTTGAAACCGACAGATGGAATGCAGGAAGTTAAAATAACGATTACCGCACCGAATGAATTCTTTAAAGAGTTTACCGGGTCTGTAAAGATTGTAAATTCCGATGACGAGAGCGACTGCTTTGTTTTCCAGTCAAGTCTAAAAACATCGAAAAGCAAGCCATTTAATCCACTCTGGCAATTATTGGAACGATTATTTGACTACTTTCCGATTTTGAAATATTTTTTAAAATTAATTGAATAATCATTTTTTTGAGAATATACGGCAAAAAATAAAACTCTTAACCTCGAGTACTTGTATAATTAAACTGCATCTGTAAATTTTACCATGATTATTTCAAAAATTTTAAATATAGTAAATGACCTGTAGTTCTAGATTTATAGTGGGGAGTGAGTTAACTTGGTAAAATTAGGTGAAGTAAAAATAAGTATTGCAACGGCAATTGCAGCTGCTTTTGGATTTGTAATTGCACTATTGTGGAGAGATGTAATCATAGGTCTTTTAAAACTCGGGGGATTGTGGCAAGAAGGCGGTTTTAGCGACATAACCGGTGCAATCATTGCAATAGTAGTTGCAATAATAATAACCGTTGTTTGTGTTTTTGGAATAATGTATATTTCAAAATGGGGCGGGATACAGAAATAATATTTTTTTATCCCTCTTTTTTTCTTTCTAAATTTATTGATTACTTTTTTAAAAATTGTAGTAATATTCTCCATCGTTTCTCTGTGATCTGTCCATATAAGAACCGGGTTTGTTTACCCTTGGCCTGTGGGTATCTTCGTCTCTTCGAAATGTGATATCAACTTGTTTTAGAAATCGATTCATGCCCTCATGCAAACTAAATGGCCCACGTCCAACACCTCTTAACCCTGGCTCCCCGTCAAATACTATTAAAGCATCACTAATCATATCAATAAAATAGACATCATGATCAACAATCATTGCTGATTTTCCGGATTTTTCAATAACCCTTCTTACAGTACGCGATGTTATCATTCTTTGCTCACTATCCAAATATGCAGACGGCTCGTCGATAAGATAAACATCGGCTTCCTTTACCAGGGCGTTTGCAATTGCAACTCGTTGCAACTCGCCTCCTGAAAGCATTTCCAACTTCTTGTCAAATAGGTATTTCAAATTCATAGGTTGCAAAATTTCAGCCTTAAAAAAAGGTGAAATAAATAGATCCTGGGCATATTTTTCGAGAAATTCTCTGACAGTACCAGAAAAATCGGGTGATATGTACTGCGGTTTGTAACTCACCTTTATTTCAAAATCAATTTTGCCCGATGTTGGTTTGATTGCACCCGCAAGCATTTTCACAAAGGTTGTTTTTCCGATTGCATTTGGTCCGACGATACCAATAATTTCGCCTTGTCTTATAACTCCCTTTTCTATATCCAATTTAAATTCCTTAAAAGATTTTGAGAGATTGTCGTAAGTAATTAATATGTTCATTTCCTGTCTTTTTTTCGGGGGATGATCAAAAAATTCGATTTTTTCTCCAAATCTTATGTTTTCTTCCTTTAGGTAACCAGAAAGATAAGTATTAATTGCATGACGTACACCTCTAGTGTGAGTAACTACCCCATAGGCTCCTTCTGTTCCATACATTAGATGCACATTGTCACAAAGAAAATCCAGAACAGCCAGATCGTGTTCAATAACTAATACCTTTTTTTTCTCCGATAAGTCTTTGATTACTCTTGCAACTTTCAATCTCTGATAAATATCTAGATAAGAAGAAGGTTCGTCAAAAAAATATAAGTCAACATCTTTTACTAGGGCTGCTGCAATTGAAACAAGTTGCAACTCACCACCAGAAATTGAAGCTGTAGAAATTTCCTTGTCCAAAATATTTTCGATGTTAAGTTTTTCAACGACCAGATCGATCTTTCCTGCATTATCGGCCTTTTTTAAAACTTCGATAACTTTGCCTTTCATCACTTTAGGAAGTTTATCTACATATTGTGGTTTTACAACGCATTTAATATCTTTTTCTGATAAAATCTTGAAATGATCGTAAAGTTCTGTTCCTGAAAAATAGTCCAATATCTCTTCAAATGGTGGGGTTTTTTTGTAATTTCCGAGATTTGGAATAATTTGACCCGACAATATTTTTATTGCTGTTGTTTTACCGATTCCATTGGGGCCGAGGATTCCAACACAGGTACCAGATTTTGGAACAGGCAACCTAAATAATCTAAAACCGTTTTTACTAAATTGATGGACAAGATCCGTCTCAAGTTCTTCTGCTAGACCAATTATTTTTATTGCATCAAATGGACATTTATGGACACATATCCCGCAACCCACGCAGAGTTCCTCGGATATTACGGGCTTTCCATCCTCTCCTTTTATAATGGTTTCATCACCTGCTCTAACACGAGGACAAAATTTTATGCATTCCATCGAGCAATTCTTTGGTTTACACCGGTCTTTTAATAAGACTGCAATTCTCATTAGATTCTGGACTAGAAAAAAGATATGTAATTAAAAGGTTTTACCTTGGTTTTGGTGTTAAGTAATTTTATGAATTAATTGATTTGGATTTCTATCGGCAATTTTTAATTTATAAAAAATCCCTGAGTCGTTTGATATTAGGATTGACCAAACCGCATCTTTTTACTGGAAAAATATTTTCCAATAACAAGGATTCTTTAATATATTCGCCATAGGTTTTATTTAACGTTTCACTGAATTTTTTTGCTGTTTTTATGTCTTCTGCAATAAGACAGATAATCCAGTCGTAATGGCCGTTCAAATAGTAGCTTGATGAAATTTTTGCATTCAAAATTTTTGCCCTTTCCTCGATTTCTCTTGAGATGATGGTATCTACCAGTCTTTCCATATTTTTCAATGAACGTTTTATTAAAATAATATATTCTTTTGAATCCAATTTTTCGTAATCTGCCACTGCGTGATATCCCCAAATTATTTTTTGTTCCTCTAATCTTTTTATCAGCCGCCATACTTTTTGACGAGAAAAACCACAATTTTTTGCAATGTCGTCGATACTATATCTGGCATTTTTTTCCATTTCTTCAACAATTTTTTTTTCATCTATTTTTATTTGCTCGTAACTACTCTTTGCCATACTCTCCCCTTACGAACCGAGGGATTAAGGAATTGAACATGATTTGCTCTCTTCACCTTAAGTTATTGATTTTTATTTGCAAT
>JAFGPP010000083.1 GCA_016936135.1 Thermoplasmatota archaeon | reverse complement strand
TGATTTAAACTATTTAAGTGAACATAAATATCTTATAATCTTTATTAATATTAATGGTATTATATCAACAATTGATCTAATACTTAGAATTAGTTTATACTCTTTAATCTTATAAATCAATTTGATTTTCCGTTGTACTATATCCAAAATCCTGATATATTTAAATAATCGATTAAAAATTGACCTCTAATGCATTTAAATATTTAAACTATATTTCACCTAGGTGAAACCAAAGCAATGTCATGATAAAAATATCTTAGAAATGCAAATTATTTTTCTAATCTACTGCATCGTTGAAGTTGAAATATTCAAAAAGCAAACAATCGAATCGTAACTTAAAAAATATTAAAACAATACTCGATAAATAATAATTTTTCTTTTTTGTTAAAGGTGAGTAGTAGCCTCTCATTTCATATTTGCATTTTATTGATCTGATTGTATAATAATTTTTAAATACTTAATTAGGCGGGTTCAATAATCTAGCGCAACAATTTGGTATTCTATGTAGAGGATATCGAAGGGGGGTGTTAGGTTATAAAGAGAGAGTACTATCGAAGGCTCATGGCAGAAGAGCGTGAAGAGATCAGTCGTTCATTGGCAAAGGGTGAATCGTTTCAGGCGATTGCCGGTCATCTTGGTCGAGCGGTTTCGACCATAGCCCGCGAAGTGTCACGGGGAGGTTGCAACCGTTGGACCTACCGTGCTGATCGTGCCCAGCGTCGGTCACAGCGGAATGCAAGGAAGTGTTGTTTGGGTAAGCGTAAGATTTTTTTGAACCATCGGCTGAGAGAATACGTTGAGGAAAAGCTGGGTCTTCGCTGATCGCCACAACAGATTGCCAGGCGGATGGAAATACGGTATCCTGAAGACATGAGTATGCGTATCTCTCACGAAGCGATTTATGCCTATGTATATGTCTTGCCGAAAGGAACGCTGAAGAAAGAACTACTCCGCGGTTTTCGGTACAGTCATAAGAGGCGATACCGTAAGCGCGGTGATACACTAAGGTCAAGACCGTTGAAGGATATGGTTAGCATCGATGAGCGTCCGCCGGAGGTGGAAGACCGGATAATTCCTGGACACTGGGAGGGTGATTTGCTGATCGGTCGTAATCGTCAATCGGCATTGGGGACCTTAACTGAACGCACAAGCCGTCTTGGGCTTTTGATCAGATTGCACGGGAAAAGCGCTGAGGAGATCAGAAAGAAATTTGCCCGTAAGCTGAAACGGTTGCCGCAGCATGCGCGACTATCCCTGAGCTATGATCAGGGACGCGAAATGTCCGAACATGCCCTTCTGACTGCGGACACCAAAATTCGGGTTTACTTTGCGCACAAAGGATGCCCTTGGGAGCTAGGGACGAATGAGAATTTCAATGGCCTGGTGAGACAGTTCTTCCCGAAGGGAACTGACTTTAACAAGGTATCGAATAATCAAATTAACAAAGTACAGAATATGCTAAACGGTCGTCCCAGACGGGTGCTAAACTGGGAAACACCTTACTAGGCATTTACCAAAGTTGTTGCGTTAAAAACTTGAGACCAAGTTAAATGGAAAAATTTGAGGTTTTCAAGAGGTAATAAATGTTTGATAAGATTTCTTTGTTCATTGAAGTTGCAAAATGTGAAAGCATTTCTCAGGCTGCCGAAAATCTATATTTATCTCAATCCACTGCAAGCACGAAGCTACGATCATTAGAAAGCGATTTGCATGTCTCACTTTTCGATCGTACTAACCGTAGAATAATTCTCAATAAAAATGGCCGAGTTTTCTTGAACTTTGCTCAGGAAACGATGACTTCTTACGCTAAAACTATGCAAACTATCAATAATAACCAGCAATTGTCCAGATCTACACTTTCATTTTGCGCAGGGATTTATTTTAATATCTATTTTCTTCCCGACCTATTAAGGAGATTCATAAAACAATTTGGAAATATGAATATTCAAATTACTTCTCCTTCTACAGAAGAAATTATTGCCAGTATCCGCCACAAAAAATATGATTTTGGTATTATTAATGCTGCCAAAGACATCGATCACTCAGGCTTTGTAATTGATTTTATTTATGAGCATCCGTTATATTTTATTTGTTCTCCAAAAAATTCACTGGCAGGAAGAAAAAACATCTTGACAGAAGATATACACAATCAAACTTTTATCTTTAATAAAAAATCATCTAATTACCAGGCTTATGTTTCATCATGTCTAAAAGATATGAACATAAAACCCAAGATGCAAATTACCATTGAAACTATGGAAGCAACTAAGAAAGCTGTAATTAATAATCTAGGTATTTCTATCTTACCTGATTACATTGTAAAAAAAGAACTTAAAGATGGTGAGCTAAATCATATTCATATCAAGGATTCAATCCCTTTGACCCGTAGGATATGCTGCATTCACAACGCTAAAAGACAAATGTCTCAAACATCACTAAAATTTATTCGCACCTGTTCAGAATATTTCCACGAACTAGAAGCTTCTTATAATGATAAATAATCTTAATACTAACGAAATTTATTAGCTCATTAATATTAAAGATTTAAATGGACATTTTAATTAAAATATTATGGCTATGGTTCGTTATATAATGATAAAATTTAGATTATATAGATCCATTTTATTTTCCGATACTACTGATGGTCCAGATTGATTGACCATTCAAATGTGTTAACTAAAAACTTGTGCCAGATGCTGGTCTTGCCCTCTGACGATTCATTTCGGTCAATAGGACTTTCATCGCGGATACCGCCTGATGCTGTCAG
>JAFGPP010000082.1 GCA_016936135.1 Thermoplasmatota archaeon | reverse complement strand
TTTCCTTTTGGGGATTAGAATGTTGATTATGGAGAATCCGGAAGATATCGAAGTATTTGAATTACCAGATTATAACGCAGGTCCTTATTGGTGGCCTTATTTTGATAAGTGGAATGGTTCGTGGCTGTCTGACTGCGATGTGTGGGATAGAAATGCATTTGATAGATATCTTCAGGGAAAAGTACAAAAAATTCAAAAGGAAATAGCATTTGGTGTTGGTAGAAATCGATACAACAATCAAAAATTTAGACGTGCTTATAGAGATTATTGCGGGGCTCTAGCTAGGGAAAGAGAAGAAGCAGTCTTGAAAATAAATAGCGATCTTTCTGCTATAGCCAATCGTTTTTTAGATGATGAGTACAAGGAAATTTTTTCGTTATTACAACAAAGAATTCAAGAAATATTAGCTCCAGAAAATATTTACACTTTAACACCCGCAATTAAACAAGAGATTCTTAAGGCATTTGCAGATGCATATCGCGCTATGAATACTTCCTTGCCTTTAGGAGGCTAGACAAAATAACATTTACTTTTAAGATGTTTCATAGTGTGCTACAATATTGGTCATGCATGATAACGACATTACAGCAAAATTGTTGGCACAAAAATATATTGATTTGCACTCGGTATTAAACGAGAAAGCATTAAGACTATGGAGCGCAAGTGAAGCAAGAGCGCTTGGTTATGGTGGAATTTTACAAGTACATAAGGTTACAGGAATTTCTCGACCCACGATTATTAAAGGACTGAAAGAGTTAAACAACAAAGAAAATATTTCTGGAGATAGAGTTCGCCGGAAAGGAGGAGGCAGAAAAAAACTTACAGATAAAGACTCGACGTTACTTGCAGATTTAGATAGTTTAATTGAACCTGCAACGCGAGGTGATCCAGAGTCGCCGCTGAGGTGGAGTTCAAAAAGCACCATAAAACTCGCTAAAGAACTACGCGAGCAAGGACATAATGTTACCCAGCGTACGGTGCATAGATTGTTATCGGCGCAGAAATATAGCATGAAATCCAATAGAAAAAGCAACGAAGGCGGAAAATCTAATCCTGACAGAGATGAACAATTTAATTTTATTAATAGCAAGGTGATTGAGTTTCAATCAAAAAAATTTCCTGTAATCTCAGTTGATACAAAAAAGAAGGAAAATATAGGGGGCTTTAAAAATAACGGCAAAGAATGGTCTAAGAAAGGGCGGCACACAGAAGTTAATGTTTATGATTTTATTGATAAAAAATTGGGGAAAGCGGCGCCTTATGGCGTATATGATGTTACCGATAATGTTGGTTGGGTTAGCGTAGGCATTAGCAGTGACACAGCGGAATTTGCAGTTGAAAGCATCAGAAGTTGGTGGCATGAAATGGGGATAAAAAGCTATAAAAATGCCACAAATATTATGATTACGGCGGACTGTGGTGGTAGCAATGGTTATAGAGTAAGGCTGTGGAAATATGAGTTACAAAAGTTAGCAAATGAGATTGGTAAATCAATAACAGTGTGTCACTTTCCACCGGGAACTAGCAAGTGGAATAAAATTGAGCACAGAATGTTTTGCCACATTACTGAAAATTGGCGAGCCAAACCACTCGTTGATTTAGAAACAATTATAGAGCTTATTGGACATACCACTACGCAAACTGGTTTGAAAATAATGACAAAAGTTGACAATAAAACTTACAAAAAAGGCAGGAAAATTTCCGACGAAGAATTCAAGCTTGTTAACATTGAGCCAATGAAGTTTCATGGCGAGTGGAACTATACCGTAAAACCAAATTCGAAAAAATAGTAAATGTTATTTTGTCTAGCCTCCTTAGTGCGGTTTTGTGCAATTTGAAAAAAACAATTCTGCGCCGAAGGTGCTAAATATAGTAGCCCAGCCTAAGCGAGCTGTTTTTGCGAGCGTCAGGCTGGGTGATAATGACCCCTAGTGAGACCACCAAGCCCTGTAAGGGCGAAATTATTTAATTCATCACAGCCTTGATTTAATCCCATAAATATTGTGCATTATACGCAATGTCATTTTTTTGTAATAATCTTATAAATTCATCTTGAAAGGATTTTGTTTTATGGTGTTTTTCTTGATTAGCCACATAAAATTTGAGCGCTTGCAAATGTGTTGTGCTAATAGAAAAAATACCATAACCATTTTGCCAATAAAAATCCGCAAATTTTTTATCTTTAGTTTTTATCCATTTTGATGTGCTTTTTTTAATTTCTTCAATTAATTTGCTTATGGAAATTGTTTTTCCAAGTGCACAGACAATATGAATATGATCAGTCATTCCTCCAATTTGATATACGTGACATGCATTATTTTTCAATATAGTATTTATATAAGGATAAAGTTCTTTACAAATTTCTTTGTGCAACCAAGATTGACGTTTTTTTGTACTGAATACGATATGTGTTAATACATTTGATAAAGATTGTGACATATTTATTTTGTTTAAATGGTGTTTGGTTTTCTTTAAGAAATGCAAAATAACGATGATAATAAAAAATGTTATAAAAGCTCTTTGTTTAAAAATACAGGATAGTGTAATTATTGCAATATAGGATAAATTACTGTGGCTAATTGAAAAAAATAAAAAGATCTATGGCGGTGAATATGGTTTTTTTTAATATCTATTGTATTTCGCCCTTACAG
>JAFGPP010000013.1 GCA_016936135.1 Thermoplasmatota archaeon | reverse complement strand
CCAAACAATAGGTCCACAGCAACTGTGGCAATGAAGACAAGGAAAATTGTCTGGTATCTTTGCATAAATTTTTTTTAATCTTTCTTTTATTTCATCGTCTTTTAGCATTAATTCAATCTGGAAATACCAAATTACTTTATTATTCTAATTATGTACATAATATTTACAGGTAAATGACCAAAACTACTTTAAAATAAAACCATATTCTAATTTGTCTTTCAGGGGAGAAAAAAATGTTGTCAAAAATACCAATAAATCTTGAGAAAATTAAGCCAGAAGATATTGACAAGGAAATCTTAAGGGCTGCTTTAATAGCGGAATTAGATGCAATCAATCTTTATGAAGAGATGGCAGCGTTAGCCAAAAACAAAAATATAAAAACAGTTCTACTTGATGTAGCTAAAGAAGAAAAAGAGCATGTCGGCGAGTTCCAGGCACTTTTGTTAATTCATGATAAAGAACAAGTCGAAGAATTGAAAAGCGGAAAAGAAGAGGTTGAAGAATTAATTGGAAAATAAAAATGTGGGGTAAATTGCATGGAAAGATGTTATATATGTTGCTGTTGTGGCGAAGAACATGATTTGGACGAAGTCCATGATGTCGAGATAAAGGGAGAAAATAAAAAGATCTGTCAAGAATGCGTAACGGCTGTTAAAGGTCTTATCTAAATTTTTTGAAATACCTAAGATACAATGGCAGGTATTTCTAGAATGCCTGCAAATATCGTCAATACAGCAAAACCTAGTGCAAAGAAAATATACTCTACGTACATAATTGACCAAGCATGGATATTTTCAAGAGTCTTGCTTTCTTCACCTTTGAGCATTAAGTAGCATACAAGGCAAGAAACAAACATGATAAGTGTTAACGGCCAATGGTAATAGGCAAGTAGCTTCATATCTATGAAAACCGGAATAAATGCAAATGGGAAAAACATAAACGGAAATGCGATAAATGCCGATTTTTTAACCCCATAAGTGTTTACCAAGGTTTTCGTACCAGTCATTTGATCGGCTTTGATGTCGACTATATCTTTTGTGGTCATTCCACCAATAAAATACACCATAGCAATAAATCCGATGGTTAATGGTACAGGGTCAAAGGGATTACCAAAAACACTCCAGGATGCCAAAATTCCAAGAAGACCCCTAGGTATTGCAATCCAAACCTGATTAATAAACAAGTATTTCTTCATTCTAGGTGGAAGCGAATAGGTTACGGTAAATAACATTATAAGAAAGACAAATACTCCAAAATATGCATTAATTGTTACAGCTCTGATCAAAGCAAAGAGGTATAATATATACGCCAGGCTTTGGGCCTCTTCAGGTCTGATAACGCCTCTTGGAATTGGTCTATAGGGCTTTGATATCTTGTCAGATTCGTAGTCAGTGGCTTGATTTAAAGAATTTGACGCAGCGTTTACCAACGCTAAAGTTAAGCTTGCGTTTCCAGTGGTAACCCACCAGTCGTTTGGTATATTTATTTTGCTGAAAATCATTCCCGCAACAATAATTGACATTGATACAATGAAAGGAGCAGCAAGGGTAAATGGACGAAGCAGATCAATATATCCTCTTATATGTTTTGAAAGTAACCGCGTTTTTGTATACGGTTCCTTCATCGTGAGCTTACCAAAATCTAAATGTTTACCTTTTTTTGCTTTGGCAGTCATCATCTCCTAATATCTGACAAACCGTTATATGCTTTTTCCAAATCACAAGAATTCTTTATTCTTGGTTTATCTTCCTGAAAACTTGCACATTGTATCATTAATAATCAGAACTGTACCAGGATTTCTTTGGTTAACACTATAATTTTAAGAATAATTTGTTCAATACGCTAATTATTTTTTGATAATATCATATTTTGAACATACTTTTTTCAATAAAGCTTTTATAATAAGACAAGTTTGATTTATTTGGGGGCAAAAAAAATGAAAAGAAAAATTGTTGGTGTTTTTGTTTGTATGCTGTTTGTAACATCGATTATTCCGATATCGTTAGCATCCGAAAATAATGAAAAAAATAATTTAAATGAATCTGAGCCAGAATTTGAAGTTGGGCTCGCCCCTGGTGTTTTTTCAAGTATTCCTTTAAATATTTTACCTTTTGGTGAGTTGCAGATATCGATAAGAAATATTGGTGATGCAACAGCCCATAATATAAAACTTATCAATTTAAGTGCCGATGGAAATATTCTTTTTAACAGCCGGATTATAGAATGGAAGAAGGATATCGAACCAGATCATAAATTACGAGAAGGTATTACTGGTATGTTTATGGGTTTTGGAAGATTCAATATCTCAATGACTGTTACCTGTGATGAGGGGGTTATCGGTACAGGAAGAAGTAGCGGTTTTATCCTTGGATTTATAATGTTTATACCCTAAAACTAGATAAGAATATCGTTCAGCTTACGGGCAGAATTGAGTGCACAATTGAATCCTATCCCCATTGCTTTTACTGAATCACCCAGTAAATACAAATTTTCAATCGGAGTTTTTATTTCAGGTTTTTCATTATCTATTGTCTTTGCTACCCCATCAAGATGCCATATGCAAGGATAAATTGCCCAGTTAAGATGTGAATGATAATTTGGAATTAAAATTTCCAAATTTTTATCCAGTAAGCCTTTGAGTTTTTTTAAAGTTAAATTATTTCTTGCTTCATCCGGTGTACAGATTATGTACGATTGGACTAGATGACTATCTGAAGGACAAACCTCTGCTTTTTTACTGGCAGTCATGAAATCTATCATGCCAACTGCATCTTTTCCATCGACACCAATATTTCTTTCTATAAAATGAAAAGTTTTTCCAATTAGTTCATCAGGACAACTTGATAATGAATAATACGCGCACAAGCTGCCGGTACCTTTCAACGATTTTATGTATTTTACATATTCCGGAGGAAAATTACTTTCATCTGCAAATTTAAAAAGATCCTGAACCAAGGTATTCGAAACAATTAAATCAAAGTTAATTTGTTCATTTTCAACAATTAATCCAGTGGCTTTGCCGTCCTTTATTATTATTTTTTTAACCTGTTTGTTTAAATTAATTTTCCCTCCGTATTCTTTAATGATACTAGCAAGCTTATTATGAATATTCGAAAGTCCCTTTATTGGGTATCCACAGGGCTTTGATCCCTTGTACAAGTTGCGTTGAGACCTGAACATTTCACCCGTTGAAATCTTATCAAGATTATTTACTGTAGTAATCGATCGGGAAAATATCTCAAGAATAAGTGTCATTTTACCCTTGCCATATTTTTTTATGGTTTCGTTAATTGAGACACCATCAAGCTGCCTTAAAGTATTTTCAGATGCAAATAAAAGCCGAAGGATGTTTGGAAGTATCTTTAATTTATCAAATCTTGAAAGAAAAGGAAAATCGTAACCCTCTTTTTTTACAAGTCCTACGAAGGACTCCATAAAATCGACATGTTCACCGAATTCAGATAATAAAGTATTTACATTTGATAAAACCCCGCCACCGATTGCATGATATCCAAGATCTAACTTATAACCATCCAACATATGTTTTTTAAAAATCGTCTCCAAGTCAGGCTCGGATTTGTATACTTTCATATTAAATCGAGACAAAATATCGACATAATCCTTTGTAGAAATACCAGAAAAATTTTCAAAGGTAAAAGCCCTGCCACCAATAAATGATTCTTTTTCAAAAATAGTTACATCAAATCCCTTTTTAGAAAGTAATGCACCTGCAGTCAGTCCACCGATTCCGGCTCCGATAATTCCAATCTTTTTTCTTTGCATTTTACTAAAGGGCTGCGAATATATGTTATTTTATAACATTTTCCTAGTATATCATAATTAAAATTGCACATCAACTTCTAAATGCTTGCTTTAAATATCCAATTGTATATCGCCTAAAAACCTTCCACTTGTATTGTCGAAGGGGTAATCTTCCTATCATAATTTTTAAAAAAAGATCCGAAAGAACATCATCTTTTGAAGCAACTTTAAAAATATTCTCGTTCGGTTTATTTCTTTGGTTTTTTGCTAGATTATAAAAGGAGTAAATATCTTTACCAAAATCTTTCATCCATAGTTTTTGATATAAGGATAGCAGATTTGCATCAAAATTTTCAGACTTTGATGCCTTTTCTATTACAGTTGATGCGATTTCACCAGAAACCATTGCATAATATATGCCTTCCCCACTAAATGGATTAATAAAACCGGCAGCATCACCAATTAAAATTGTTCTGTTACAATAAGTTTGTTTTAGAGGAACAATCGGAAGACTTCCACCGTGATATTTATTGATTTCCAATTTTTCTGGAATTATTTTTAATTTCTTTAAAGTTGAAAAGAAATCTTTGTATAAATCAATTAAATTTTTTTTTGGGCGATTTTTTAGCCGATACCCTACTTCCCCGATTCCAATATTCAGATGTTTATTTTTTGGAAATACCCATCCATATCCATAGATACTTTGAAATCTTGATAATATGCTTACAAAATGCTCTTTACCAGCAATTTCATCTATTGTCTTTTCATCAACTTCATATTCATTGTAGATACAAATTGCGATTTCTTCTCCCCTTTTTCTTAGGTCTGTTTTTTCGGCTATTTTGCTGAAAACTCCATCTGCACCAATTACTATATCACAGGAAATTGATGTGCCGTCATTTAAAAAAACCATTGCTTTGTCATTTGTAATTTCTAGATTTACCACAGCTTTTCCGTCAACAAAATCCGCTCCTTTTTCAACTGCCAGATCCACAAGATTTTTGTCAAATTTTTTTCTCAGAGTCATTGCCAAAATGGGTTCTTTGTCTTTAACGAGGATTTTGTGATTTAGAGAAGAAGAATAAGCATATCCTCCATAAGAATATGAATCAACAAAATTTTCGTTATCAATATATGGATAGCGTTTTAAGATTTGATAAGGTAAACCGCCACCGCAAGGCTTGTCACGAGGAAATTTTTCCTTATCTATAAGATTTACTTTAAATCCCTTCTCTACAAGAAATTTTGCAGCTGTTGAACCCGCAGGTCCTGCACCTACAATACAAACATCTGTTTTTTTTGACATATTACATTCGTGGTTTGAAGAGTTTTTCTCCAATCAACGGTGCAAAGATAATATACCACCCAATGGGGAAAACAATCAAAATTATTGTAATAGTTTCACCAACAGTGGATAGCAGCATGATTGGTACAAGCGAATATCGCAAAAACGATTGAATGCCGATATATTTTCTTATGATACTTCTGTCAAATTTTTTAAGTGTCAGCAATCTTAGGCTGAAAAAAAGTACACCAAACGATCCCAGTGCAAGTAATGCCAATTGCAAAATGCTATAAGAAATATTAAAAAATAAAAATGGTGAAAATAAAAGAAAAATTGAAAATAATCTTATGCCCATGCCAAAAATCTTGAAACTGTTGGGAATGAAAATATTTTCACCCTTGACTTTTACACCGACATTTAAGGCAATGTTACTTACACCCATCTTGTAATCATGATCTGCATCTTTTATTCCTCCCTCAACTGCATTCATATGAAGGGTCTGATTAAAGGTCAAAATAAAAATTATCCAGGTCAAAATTCCTGGAGCACCAAATGAAAGTGCTCCGAATAAAAAAACAAATGACATGGATATTGCTACAAAAAAATCAGACCCTGCAATTTTTTTACCGTATATGTTGTAAAAACTTCCAAGAATTCCTGCAAGTATTATACAAATCAATGCCATGAATTTGTATTCATCTAGAGTTTTTCCCTTCCACAGATTGAAAATAAATAAAAATGTCAACAAAATCAAAAATATGCATATGGTTAAAGCATTTTTTTTAGATATATCTCCGCTTACCAATGGCTTTCCATGAAGTTCTGGGATTAATTTGTCAAGCTCAACGTCTGAATAATCATTTAGAATAAAGCCGTATATTGCGGCAAAAGCACCTATTATAAAAAGTAATGAGAAGCTGTAAATATCTTTTACACCAACAGTAATGGCTGCAATTATTGTGGGAGTTGCTAGTGCAGCAAGACCGGGAATGCGTAGCAATCTGGCATACGCAGCAACTTTATTCATGTTTGTTAGAAGAAATGCTGGTGTTATATATTTTTCTAAATTTACGTTAAAACATAATAAAATTTATCTGGAGACACTAAAGGGTGAGTGGGACATTATCTGCGTTTACAGATTAGACAGATGGGATTGAACGCTTGAAGATTTAATCACCGAGATTGAAACTTTGGTGAACCATAAAGTTAATTTTGCGTCATTAACTGAGAATATTGATTTATCAACAGCAACAGGTAAGTTACAATTTCATATCATAGGTGCATTTGCAGAATTTGAACGACAATCATAAGTGAAAGAACTAAACTTGGTTAGGAACGTGCAAGGAAACAAGGAAAAAAAATTGGTAGACCGAAAGGATCAAGAGATAAAAAACAGAGAAGAAAGAGCAGTTGCTATCTCATATATGCAAAGAATCAGTCCTTTTAATGTAACATTTGTCCCTTTATAATTTCGTAACATTTAAATTAAATTATATTATTACAAGATAAAATCCAAAGGGGGGTAAAGTAATATGATAGGAGGAATGTTTAGAAAAAGTATAATTGTTGTATTAGTGATGCTGATAGCCGGTACAATGATAATTCCTGCAATAACAGTGGTAAGTGAAGAGTTAAAAAAGGACATAGTTGTTCCTAGGGATTATCAAACCATCCAAGAAGCAATCGATAATGCAAATCCTGGGGATTCGATTTTAGTCTGGAGTGGCATTTATCAGGAAAATATCCATATTTATCAGGATAAAAACAATATTCAAATTATTGGAAATTACTCTAATAGACCCGTTATTGATGGTGGTAGAAATTGTGATGTTGTTAAAATAGTTGCCAATAATATAATTTTAAGTAATTTTTATATTAGAATGAGTGGTGAACTTAGTAATGGGATATCAATTCGTGCTCAGGGAATTCAAATAGAAAATTGTGGTATAAACAATAATTTTCAAGGTATTTTTATTAATTCACAGGTTTCCTTCAATATAAAGATAAGTGATTGTGAGATTGTTAATAATAGTTATTGGGGAATATTGATAGAAGATAATTGTAATGATATTACAATAAATAATACTGTAATTTCCCAAAATAAAAATGGAATTACTGCAAAAGATTCACAGCTTATAAGTATTATCGACAATCAAATTATTGAAAACGATTGGATAGGAGTCGCTATTGAGGGAAAATCTTCACATGATAATTTAATTAATTCGAACGACATTATCAATAACGACATTGGTATATATTTTTGGTGTTCTGGGCGTAATAACATTGTTAGTGGAAATAATATAATTGACAATGACGCTCCAATTGTATTTAAATGGTCTAGCAGACAGAAATTATCTGGAAATTATTGGGAACCGAGAAGATTTCCTTCATTTGTGAATATTTTATATAACTTGTTAAATAAACCAATTCCGTACTACATAATAGGGCACGGAGGATATCCACCAGCATTCTATCTACCTCCATTTATTCATGTTGATAACGAACCAAAAATGGAAAGAATATAGAACTATAATAGTTATGGCTGGAGCACTTGGGTACACACACCCCTAACACCCCTCTGGCTGTAACCACTTAAAAATAAAATGTTCAATGTTTTTAAAAAATATTTTTATATCTACATTGTTTTTGGCTGAAGCAATGTCCCATGTAAAATTACATTCGATAAAATAAAGCCAAGACCGGGGAAAAACGCTAGTAATCCCGCCCAGGGATTTAGACTCATTAGCATTACTGGAACAAGTGCGAAATTTATCATATAGTGGCTTCCTATTAGCTTTCTTGCTTTTTTTCTTTCAAATTTTTTCATTGAAATTAGTCTATAAGAAAGAATAAACATCAAAATTGCTACAAGTGCAAGTATTGCCCATTGTATGTATTGTAATGTAGCATTTTGTGAAAAACCTGTAATTATGAAGAACGGTAAAAACACTACAACAATGTCACATATCTGTATAAAAAATGTCAGTGCTTTAAACTTATTAGAAACAATTAGTAAACCATCCGATATTCTTACACCTAGTTTTATTGCCGCTGTTTTTGCACCCTTTATATAGTCATTTTTAACATCTTTCATTCCTCCTGCAACAATTTGCATAAACAACACTTGAATAGCACCTAGAATGCAGACTATCCAGCCAATTAATGTAATATCAGAAAAATCCCTTACTGTTTCTCCGTTAGAATATCCGTAAAATGCACCATACAAAATTAAGAAAAATATTCCTATCGAAACCAAAATATCCATGAAAGGCAATTTTTTGCTTATTAAATCATATAATATTATAAAAAATGCTGAAACGACAATTACTAAAATTGGAATAAAATTTGAAAATTTTATTACCAAATAAACTGCAATTATAAACGCAATTAGCATTGACATTATTGCAAAAGCCTTTGCATTTCTCATTGAGATCGTCCCGCTTATCAACGGTCTATCGCTGATTTCCTTTGATGACTTATCTAGCTTATAATCGATAATATCATTGTAAACAAATCCAAATGTATGGCCAAAAAAACCTACAAGAAACAAAAGAAGCAGAATAAAGATATCATACTGTTGCATAGCAATGGCACCCATTACCGGTGAAACCCCCGTCAAAACTGCATTAAATGAACGGGCAAGTTTAAGGTATTCTCGGATTTTAACCATATGGCCTCTATGGAAATAAATAAGGCATAAAAAACCATCGATTAAAAAATCTAGTTTTAATCATATTTTTCTTAAATTTTAAAAAGGAAAATGCATTTTCGAAGTTAAATTATGAAAATATTGGCGGTAGCAGATATTCATGGTTCACAATATCGTTTGAATCTAATTTTGTCAAATGTTGCCAAGTATTCTCCAGATTTACTCGTTATCTGTGGTGATATTACTCAATTCGGACCCGGTGAAGTGGCTGCTCAGTTTCTTAATCAAATTCCTGTTGAAACTTTCGCACTTCCCGGCAATATCGATCCATCGGAGGTAAACGAGGCAATTGATGAAAGCAATGCAACTAATGTTAATATGAAAATAGTAAAAAAAGATACATTTACATTTGCCGGAGTCAGCGGTGTTGAAGAACGTCAAACAAAAGAATTTTCGGAAAATTATGGAAAACTAATTGATAAAGATACCATTTTAATAACACATGTTCCGCCTCACGGATTACAAGACAGAGTTTTTCTTGGATTACATTCTGGAAGCAAGGAGTTAAGAAAATTAGTAGACAAGCATCATCCAAAACTTGTTTTATGCGGTCATATTCATGAAGATCCGGGTTTTACAAAAATTGATGATACTGTCGTTGTTAATTGCAGTCTTGGTAAAAAGGGAGAAGGTGCACTTATTACTTTTGAGAAAGATAATTTAGATGTTAAAATGCTTGAGTAATTTTATTGCTGTTGATTTTGAATCTTGGCCCAGGTATCCCTAAGTCCTACAGTTTTATTAATTATCAAGGAATCTTTCTTTGTATCTGGATCAATGCAGAAATAACCAATGCGCTCGAATTGAAAACGATCGAAAGGTTTTAGATTCTTTATAGAAGGTTCCACTTTACAAGAATTTAAAATTTTTAATGAGTCTGGATTGATAAATTCTTTGTAATCAGTTCCTTTCTGTCCGGTTGGGTTTTCAACGGTAAACAATTTTTCGTATAACCGAATTTCTGCATCAATTGCATAAGGCGCAGAGACCCAGTGAAT
>JAFGPP010000081.1 GCA_016936135.1 Thermoplasmatota archaeon | reverse complement strand
GGGAAAGTAATCGATGTGGAAAATGCAGATATCTATCTTTTGGACGGGTCTTATTTAGGAAAAGTAAAAAACATCTCCAACTGAAGGCTTTGCACTTAAAGTCCAACTTGCACCTAAAGTAGGTATTTTGCACCTAAAGTCCTCAATCTGCACCTAAAGTCGACCAAAAACAATACTTTAAGTGCAAAGCCCCAACTGAAGTTAAGCTTAAATATTGAATGGTTTATAACCTGGCTACAGTATCTCAATAATCTGATGTCCTATGGAACTAAATCTTAGTAAAGACTTGAAACAAATTCTAACTGTATTTCTGTTAGTTCTACTTCCATTAATAATTCTGTTTGGTGGAGCATTAGCAGGCATTAAAAACGCGGGTTACTTCATCATTACAATTATCTGGTTTACCCTTGGGTTAATCTTCTTTTATGCGATTGAATAACAGTCTTTTTAAGACAAACATGAATATCCTAAAATGTTCAAATCGGTAAGATGTCTTCAGTATTTTCAAAATTAGATCAAAAAATTCAGGAAATTCTTTTTTCTCAAAAAATAATTAGTCCTACTGAACCCCAAAATATTGCGATACCTCCGTTACTGAATGGAGACAATGTTTTATTAATTGCACCTACGGGTCTTGGTAAAACTGAATCTGCTTTATTACCAATTTTTAATAATTTTTTAAAATTTAAAAACCAAAACTCTGAGATTGATAGTAATGGAATATCCATTCTATATGTCACACCGTTAAGAGCATTAAACCGGGATATGCTGAAAAGAACTATTGAGTGGGGGAAAAAACTCAATATCAGTATTGCTGTACGTCACGGAGATACTTCTCAAAGCGAACGTGCTAGACAGTCTAGAACTCCGCCCGATATGTTAATTACAACACCTGAGACTTTTCAAATCCTTTTTACGGGACGAAGATTAAGAAGATTTTTAAAATCTGTAAAATGGGTAATTATTGATGAGATCCACGAGCTTGCAAATGATGAGCGTGGTGCTCAATTAGCTGTTGGACTGGAAAGATTATACGAGTTGACTTCAGAGAATAATCAAGATTTTCAAAGAATTGGATTATCTGCCACAGTTGGAACGCCAGAGGAGGTCAAAAGATTTCTAGGTGGAATCGAAAATGGTAAGTTTCGTGATGTCAAGGTTTTGGAAGTCGATACAACAAAAAATATTGAAATTTCTGTTGAACTTCCTACTATTTTAAAAAGCGATTACAGTGATGCTCATAAATTAAGTATCGAACCACTGTCATTTGCTTCCCTTAGAAGATGTAAAGAACTTATCGACAAGCATGTTTCAACTTTGCTATTCATTAATACAAGAGATGGAGCGGAAATACTTGCATCTCGTTTTCATATTTGGCAAGATGAAATGCCAATTGGCATTCATCATGGTTCATTGTCAAAAATTGCAAGGGTTGAATCTGAGGATGATTTTAAAAGTGGAAAATTAAAGTCATTAATTTGTACCTCATCACTTGAACTGGGCATAGATGTAGGTAATACCGACTTTATAATACAGTATAATTCTCCTAGGGAGGTCAAGAGAATTGTCCAAAGAATCGGAAGATCTGGACACAGAATCGGAAAAACGTCCAAGGGTTTAATTCTAGCAACCAATCCAGAAGATTTTGGTGAAAGTCTTGTAATAGCTAATAGAACCCTTGTCGGTCAATTGGAAGAGTTAGAGGTTCGACAAAATCCACTCTCAGTTTTAACAAATCAGATAATCTCTATTGTATTGGAATATGGAAAAATAAAAGCTGAAAAGGTATACCAGATAATTACTAGGTCTTATCCATTTCATGAGTTAAATAAAAAAACATTTGATAAAGTAATTGAACAACTGCGTGACCAAAGAAGTATATTCATTGATAATGACATATTGATGAAGAGAAAAAGTTCAAGATTATATTTTTTGGATAACATATCAATGATTCCTGACGAAAAATCATTTTTTGTTGTTGATATAAGTTCGAGAAGAAAGATTGGAAAATTGGATGAAAGCTTTGTTTTAAATTATGGTTTTGAGGGTGCAAGATTTATCTTACACGGAAGACCATGGCTAGTGATCAAAAGGGACGAGGATGAATTGTTGGTTTCACAATCCAAGGAAATCGGAACAGTGCCTTCCTGGTCTGGCGAAGACATTCCAGTTCCTTATGAAGTTGCTCTCGAGGTTGGTAAACTTAGAAGACTTGTGTCAGAAAGTACAGAAATTAACAAATATCCTTGTGATAAATCTTCTTTTCAAAAATTTGTAAAACAAATTGAAAAACAAAAAAATGAGGGATTCGTAGTCCCCACCGATAAGACAATTACATTAGAGATGGAGGAAAGAAGCGTTGTAATAAACGCCTGTTTTGGAACAAAGGTAAATGAGACTCTCGGACGTTTGATTTCTGCAATGCTTGCCCAATATATCGGTGAAAGTATTGGAATAAATAGTGACCCATATCGAATAAATTTAGAACTTCCGGGGCGAATATCTCCTGAAAGGATCAAGGAGATTATTTTTCAAATCGCTCCAGAATCATTATATTATCTTATTCAGACTATTGTAAGAAATTCAACATACATCCGATGGCAACTGATTCATGTTGCTAGAAAATTCGGTGCGATAAGAAAAGATTTTGATTTTCGCAATGTTGGAGCAAAAAAATTATTCACAATTTTTGAAAATAGCCTAGTTTTTGATGAGGCAGTTGACAAAATTATCTGGGAAAGGATGGATGTTAAAAATACCCAGCGTGTTTTACAAGAAATTCAAAGTGGTAAAATCAGTTTACATACACAGCGACTTTCACCAATTGGTCTTGCCGGATTTGAAACAATAAAAGGCTTAATGGCCCCTCAACGTGCCGATAGAACTATTCTAATGGCCTTGAAGAATCGATTGGAGGAAACGGATATCACTTTAGCTTGTACAAATTGTTATCATACGTGGAATACAATCGTTGGCAGGGTACAAAATCGATTACTTTGTCCAAATTGCGGGGCGATAAAAATTTCAGTATTGCATCGGAGATCTAGAGATCTTGCAATAATATTATCAAAAAAACAGCGAACATCCCAGGAAAATAGAGAAGTGATTAGACTTCATAAAAACGCTAGTTTGGTGTTGAGCTACGGTAAAATTGCAATAATGGCTCTTATGGGAAGGGGCATCGGACCAGATACTGCTTCAAGAATACTTCGCCGATACAACAGAAATGAATTAGAAAAGTCAGAAGAACTTTTTTTAAAATTCCTACGCGACATTCTAAAAGCTGAATTAAATTATGCAAGAACACGCGGATTTTGGGATAAGTAGGAAAAATTAAAAATCTATTTGTTTTGGATAACAGAAAATATTTTTTTAAAACTTAGTTTTACGCGAGTGGGGAAAAATTAATGATGGGATGTAAAAGGAATCATAGGATGGGATGCGTTGAATGGCACAAGAATGTCTCCCCCACTCAATGCCAATATACGACTCAACATATAAAAATGTTTACAAAATTTTTGTGACAGGTGTATTAATAAGAATGATGAAAATTTATAATTATTAAATAAAATGCAGAAATATCTACAAAATCTCATTTCTAAAAATATGTTAGAGATATTCGAATGTCTCAATTATCTTTGACCATAACCTTTAAAATGGTTATATGGTTGCCTAAATCTATTATAATAATTGACTAATGGTAGAAAACATGAATAATAATCTAGTACTTCCAGGGGACAAACTTTCTACTTCCGAAGAATTAATGCCTGGCGATGGTACTTTCGAAGAAGGGGGAATTATAAGGGCAGCCAGAGTAGGGATATATTGTATCGATGAAAAACAGAGGAGTGCAACCGTAAAACCTGCAACAAGCACCCCAGTGATAATAAAAAGGGGAGATATAGTCCTTGCTGAAGTAAGATCTGTTAAGTCCTCAATGGTTATTGCTGAAGTGATACATGTAAAAGGGAAAAAAAGGGTCATTTCTAGTGATACAAACGGAACTTTGAGAGTCTCAGAAATTTCAAAGTCATATGTAAAAGATCCTTCAACGGAATTTTCGTTAGGAGACATTATTAGAGCAAAGGTTCAACAGGTTAAACCAAGTGTTCAACTCGAAACAAAGGATCCCAGATTTGGTGTAATACAAAGTTTCTGTTCAAAATGCAGGCACGTATTAACAAAGAATGGAAATTCATTGGAATGTAGCAAATGCGGTAATCGCGAGAGACGACGAATTGCAGATGATTATGGTACATATGATCTTGATCAACTTTAAAACAAATTGATAAGGGGTTGAAATTTGTGGAGTTAAACAAAATTAAAAAAACTGCAAAAGAACTAGAAATCGAAGTTGTTGGAGAAAACGAAACCATTTTGAATCCAATAACTCAAGTATTACTGCAAAACAGTGATGTCGAGTTTGCAGAATATCTATGCGATCATCCCCTTTCAAATAAGAGAATATTATATGTTCGAGTAAAAAAAGGTAAGCCAGAGGAAGCACTTAAAAGGGCTGTAAAACAGTTAGAAGAAGAGGTAAAAAGCTTTAGTAAAAATTTTGAAAGAAAAAAGAAAAAATAGTCATTTTCTTCAATGAACGTATCTAAAATCGAAAAATCAATTGGTATAGAAACTTTTTTAACTCATAGCGAAGGTATCGGTGGAAAACTTAGATCGACTCCCCAGGATTTCTGTGTAAAGGAAATTTTTAATTATCCTAAAGAATTTAAAGATGGAAAATTTACTATTGCTGAAATCACTGCAGTCAATTGGGAGACAAATTTACTAATAAGAGAAATTTCGCAAAGATTACGGATATCTAGGAATAGAATAGGATTTGCGGGAACAAAAGACAAACGGGCAATAACTACACAATTGATGTCTTTTTATAATATTGATAAAGACAAATTACGTTCAATTAAAATCAATGATTTGATTATAAAAAATGTTTACTCTTCTGAACACCCTATAAAGATTGGTGACCTTAATGGCAATAGTTTTGATATTGTGATAAGAAATTTAGATGATGGAAAAATAGAGGAGAAGATTGAAGAGACATTTGAAATTATTAAACATTATTGTGGTGTTCCAAATTTTTTTGGAATTCAAAGATTTGGGGTGATCAGACCAATTACGCATCTGGTTGGAAAACATATTGTTTTTAATGATTTCGAAAATGCTGTAATGACCTACATCGCAAATCCTTTGAGGGGCGAGGGAGAAAATTCTTACAAACTCAGAAAACGATTAGAGGAAACCCGAAATTTTTCAGAGGCTTTTAGAAATTATCCACAGCATTTGACCTTTGAAAAAGCAATGCTAAACAAACTTGTCAAGGATAATGAAGACTATGTAGGCGCATTGCTTGAATTGCCAAAGAATTTGTTGACCATGTTCATCTATGCATATCAATCATATTTATTTAATAAAATTCTAAGTATCAGAATGAAGAAAAATATCCCAATAAATGAGGCGATTGTTGGCGATATAATCCTTCCAATCAGAAAGGGCATAATTGATCTAAACGAAATTAGTGCTAATGAAAATAACATAGAAAAGATTAATGAACAAATAAAAAGAGGTAGGGCATTTGTCAGCGGTCCACTATTCGGAAGTGATACAAATTTAGCAAAAGGGGAAATGGGAGAAATCGAAAGAAAAGTAATTGAAAAGGAAAAAATTGACATCAGAGATTTTACAATTCCAGAAATACCATTCATGTCTTCAGAAGGATCGCGCCGTATCTTACTTTCACCTATCAAAAATTTGTCGTATAAAATTATTGATAATGATATGAATAAAGATAAAAAAGCACTGAAAGTTGCATTTGATTTGCACAAAGGTTCTTATGCAACATCTCTACTAAGGGAAATTATGAAATCTCCAGATATCACAGCATATTAGCAGATATCTATGGAAATGGTTTTATCAACCTTCTGCAATAAGGGTCTCGCTTCTTACAATATATTTGGTGAAATACTATGATTAACTCACCTCCTCAGAAATATGTTCCCAATGAATTCGAAAACAAAATTAGAAAATTTTGGGAAGAAAATGACATATTTCAAAAATCTATCGATCAAAGAAAGGGTTACACTCCTTATGTCTTTCTAGAAGGGCCACCAACAGCCAACGGACTTCCCCACCCAGGGCATGTTCTAACAAGAGTTGTAAAGGATCTAGTTCTAAGATATCAAACAATGAACGGACATTTTATTGAAAGAAAAGCTGGATGGGACACACATGGACTGCCTGTAGAAATTGAGGTGGAAAAATCCCTTGGTTTGGAGGACAAGCAGGCAGTTGAAAAATATGGTATTAAGAAATTCAACGAAGAATGTAAAAAATGTGTTTTTAAATATGAAAATGCCTGGGTTGATATCACCAAAAAAATCGGTTTTTGGATTGATATGGAAAAACCATATATCACCTTAAAAAACGAATACATTGAGTCAGTTTGGTGGTCTCTAAAGCAAGCCTGGGAGAAAAAGTTATTATATAAAGGACACAAGGTAGTTCCCTACTGCCCCAGATGCGGAACGCCTCTTTCAGCGCATGAAATTTCACAGGGTTACAAAACAATCGAGGAGCCTTCAATTTTTGTTAAATTCAAGATTAAAGGTGAAGATGCTTACTTTTTGGCTTGGACCACTACCCCATGGACCCTTTTATCCAATGTTGCATTGGCCGTTCATCCAGATGAAACTTATGTTAGAATAAGATCTGAGGGAGAGGAATTGATACTTGCCGAGGAGCGAGCCGCAGTCCTATTAAAAGGTCAAGAGTATGATTTAATTGACAGCTATTCAGGAAAAGAATTGGAGGGTAAAGAGTACGAACCGCTATTTGACTATTGCGAACCTGAAAAAAAGGCATGGTACATAGTCTTAGCAGATTTTGTCACTATGGAGGATGGCACAGGAATCGTTCACATTGCCCCAGCATTTGGTGAAGATGACTACAATGTTGGCAAAAAGTATGATCTTCCAGTTATACAATTGGTAAAGTTAGACGGGACATTTCCTCCTGAAGTAAAACGTTGGGCTGGACAGTTTGTGAAAGATGCCGATCCAAGTATTATTGAGTATCTTGAGGAGCGGGGCTTGCTATCTGGAACCAAAAAATATTCTCACGAGTATCCTTTCTGCTGGAGATGCGATTCTCCTCTTTTGTATTACGCAATGGAATCTTGGTTTATTGCAATGTCAAAAGTTCAGGATTCATTAATCAAGAATAACAATAACATAAATTGGTATCCCTCCCATCTTCAGCAGGGAAGATTTGGAGATTTTATTAGAGAGGTAAAAGACTGGGCTCTTTCTAGAAAAAGGTATTGGGGAACCCCCTTACCGATTTGGACATGTAAAAATAAAAGTTGCAAAAATCAGATTTGTATTGGAAGTATAAAAGAACTAAAAGAATTGAGTGAATCGTTTCCAAAAAATTTCGATTTACATAAACCACTTGTTGATGAGCTTGTGTTACATTGTCCCAAATGCAAAGAAATTATGAAACGTGAAGAGGAAGTTATTGATTGTTGGTACGACTCCGGATCTGCATTTTTTGCCCAGTGGCATTATCCATTTGAAAATGAAGAAAAATTTAAGCAAAATTTCCCCGTCGATTTTATTTCCGAAGCACTGGACCAAACAAGAGGATGGTTTTACTCACTGCTTGCCATATCAACCTTTCTTTTTGATGACAGACCTTATAAAAATGTGTTAACGCTCGGTCTTGTTCTGGACAAAGATAATCAGAAAATGAGTAAAAGTAAAAGAAATTATCTCGACCCCAATATTATTCTTGAGCGTGAGGGAGCCGATGCTTTAAGATGGTATCTAGTTTCTGCCAATGCCCCATGGATGTCCACAAGATTCTACGAACAAGCCGTGAAGGATACTCTGGGAAAATTTATACTTACCTTTTGGAACTCTTATAACTTTTTTGCAACCTATGCATCAATTGATAATTTCAATACAAAAAAAGATACGATTCGATATGAAGACAGAACGTTAATTGATAAATGGATTATTAGCAAATTCAATCAGGTTATCCTTGACTTTAAGAGATACTTTGTAACTTTTGAGTTACACAAGGCTGCCCGGGCTGTGGAAAATTTCATAATTGAAGATTTCAGTAATTGGTATTTAAGGAGATCTAGGAAAAGACTTTGGATAGAGGAAAAAACCGATGATAAACTGGCAGGCTACTCAACAATGTATGAAATTTTTCTAGATCTGTCAAAACTAATTGCACCCATAATTCCGTTTATTACAGAAGTAGTTTATCAAAATTTACGACATGAGGAAATGCCTGAAAGTATTCATCTTTGCAATTATCTGGAAGCTGACAAGGAAAAAGTTAACAAAGAACTTGAGGAAGGAATGCAGAATATCCGTGACTTGGTTGAGGTCGGAAGGGCACTTAGATCAAAGATTGGAATAAAAGTAAGGTATCCACTTTCAAAAGCAACACTGGTATGTACTGAAGAAATTGAGACAAGAATTAAACCTCTTCTAGATCTTTTAAATGACGAAATCAACGTAAAGGAAATAAATTTTGAAAGAGACACCAGTAAATTTATGGAAAAAACAATAAAACTCAACCATTCAAAGATAGGCCCAAAGTTTCGTGAAAAAGCAAAAAAAATAGTCGAAATCATTGAAGGATTAGACAAAAAAGCATTATTTAAGGAATTAAAGAAAAATAGTAAGACACTTATAAACTTTGAAGGGGAAAAAATTACACTTGACAAGGATTATTTCCAGATAATTGAGACAGAAAGAGAAAATATCGCAAAAACTGGTACCAATGAAGCCATTTTACTTCTAAATACTGAATTGACAGCAAATCTTGAATCTGAAGGCTTTGCAAGAGAAATTGTTAGACGTATCCAATCAATGCGTAAAGAAATGAATCTTGAAGTTGAAGATAAGATAGTAACAAAGATTAAAATAGACCATGACAAGAAAGAAGCATTAAATCAATGGCTTGAATACATACAAGGGGAAACCAGGTCAAAGGAATTATCATTTACCGATAAGCCCTCAGGACAACTTGAGAAAAAGTGGGATATTGAAGGTGTTGAGGTTTTAATAGCAATTAGTAAATAAATCTTTATCAAATTAAGTAGGATTTAACAGATATTTCGCCAATCAATGGTTTTTTATTTATTTTCATAATACATCGGATGGATATGAAATGCATTGGTATAGAAGGAACCGCACATACAATAGCTGCTGGAATTGTTGAAGACAAATCCAGTAAATGCCAAGTTCTGTCAAACATTATTAAAATTTATAGACCAAAACAAGGAGGCATTCATCCAAGAGAAGCGGCTAATCATCATGCTACATACGTTGCTGAAATAATAAAAGAATCCTTCCTAAAAGCCGGAATTGACTCATCTGAAATTGATCTAGTTGCATTTTCAAAAGGACCTGGATTGGGGCCTTGCCTGCGTACTGCTGCAACAGCAGCCAGAGCTCTTTCTTTATCAATAGAAAAACCAATAATCGGGGTAAACCATTGCGTGGCTCATCTTGAAATAGGAATAGGAACACTAGATAATTGCACCGATCCCGTTTTATTATACACATCTGGCGCAAATACCCAAGTAATTGCTTTTGCAGAGGGCAAATATCGTGTTTTTGGAGAGACTCTAGACATTGGAATTGGAAATTGTATTGATAAATTTGGTAGATCAGTAGGACTGGAATTTCCCTGCGGTCCAAAAATTGAAAAACTGGCGGAAATGGGAAGTAAGTATATTGAACTACCTTACAGTATAAAGGGAATGGACATTGCATTTTCTGGATTGTTGACTGCCTCCGAGCAATTTTTTAAAAACGGTGAAAGACTTGAAAACATCTGCTATTCCATACAAGAAACAACCTTTGCTGCCTTAACTGAAGTCACTGAACGAGCAATGGCCCATACTGAAAAAGATGAGGTTTTGTTAGGTGGTGGAGTTGCAAGTAATGCAAGATTACGTGAAATGGTGGAAACAATGGCATGTGATCGAGGTGCAAGATGTTTTGTCCCTCAAAAAGACCTATGTATAGATAATGGAGCAATGATTGCATGGCTGGGCCTTATAATGTATAAAAGTGGTTTAAGAATGGAAATTAAAGATAGCCACATAGATCAACGATTTAGAACAGATATGGTAGAAGTGAATTGGCGTGGAAAATAACAAGATACTATATAGGGGGGCAGAAGCAGAAATTTGTTATTGTCATTACAATGGCAATCCTGCAGTTCAAAAAAGACGGGTTAAAAAGCGTTATCGCATAAAAGAAATTGATAAAAAATTGATTTCTTTAAGAACCAAAGAAGAAGCAAAATTAATTGCAGATTCCCGTCGCCAAGGTGTCTCTGTACCTATAATTTATGATGTTGATCTGAAAGAGGGCATAATAACAATGGAATATCTTAATGGAGACAGAATAAAGGATATTTTGAACAATTTAAGTGAAAACAAGAGAAACAAAATTTGTAACATGATCGGAGAAAGTATAGCAAAACTTCACAATGGAAATATAATTCATGGGGACATAACAACCTCAAATATGATTTTATGCAATGATGGGATTCACTTTATCGACTTTGGTCTAGGGGAAAAAAATGGGGAAACAGAAGCTCAAGGTGTTGATTTACATGTTTTAATGGAGGCTATCAATTCTACACATTCAAAGTATTCAGACTGCTTCAAATATGTAATTGATGGCTATAGTAAAAAATTAAAAAAAGATGCGTCCCAGGTATTGAAAAAGATTGACGAAATAGTTAAAAGAGGAAGATATCGATGAAAAAAGTTTATTTTATTACCAGTAACAAAGGAAAACTTCTGGAAGCAAAAACCCGATTATCTGAAGTTGGAATTGAAGTGGTTCAAAAAAATCTTGGTTATCCGGAGATACAAGCCGATACTTTAGAAGAAGTTGCTCGTTATGGTGTAAAATCAGTAAGAGAAAGATTTAATGAAGCTTTCATATTAGAAGATGCGGGTCTTTTTATAAAATCCTTAAAAGGATTTCCAGGGGTTTATTCGTCTTACGTATTCTTTACAGTTGGTTTAAACGGTATACTAAAACTTATGACGGGATTGGGATCTGAGCAGAGGGAAGCATCTTTTAAATCCGTAATTGCTTTTTCAGAGCCGGGCCAAGAACCAATCCTTTTTATCGGTGAATGCAATGGAATTATTTCAAATGAAGAAAAAGGAAATCATGGTTTTGGATATGATCCAATCTTTATTGCCGAAGGTGTAACAAAAACATTTGCAGAAATGGAAACAAATGAAAAAAACCGGTTTTCCCATCGGGGTAAATCTTTGGATTTGCTTGTTAATTATTTTAAGAAGAAGTAGTATTGTCTTGTACCCATTTTCTTATCCGTAAATAACCTATTGTTTTTTCTCCGTTAATCCACAAAATTGGTGCTGTCTTTTGTAGATCTTCAAATACATCGTAATTTTTAGCAAATTCCTTCTGCTCTTCTGTCCACTCTCTTATTTCATGAGGAAAAGTAATAATTTCAACATCTTCACGATTCTTGAGAACTTGCTTTGTCTGTGTACATTTAATGCAGTTTTCTAATGAAAATAGTAATTTTGCTGCCATACTTTCCCCACCTTTTACGCAATCTTTAAGCGTTAGATTAATTAATTTTTATTTACCAAGGGTTAAAAAACAATTAATCCTCAGGTTACCATCTCAATGCTTAAAACAACATAAGATTTTAATTAAATATATCTTTTCATTTTTTAAAAAAAATGATTTTTAATTAAAAGGAAATAATGGTAAAAAGCATTATCGCCCCAGCAATTATCGGCTGATGAATGATATAAATTGATAATGAATTTTTTCCTAACCAAGATATAGTTGTAACAGAACGATATTTTGAAATATCCGGTAATCTGAAACGTCTTTGTTCTCCATTACAGTATATGATATTTCCCAGAGCAATGCCAAAAAGAATCAATCCAAACCAGGGTAAAAGCGGAAAGTAGTCTATTGTATATTGTCCGATATTGCCTTGGTGAATTCCAATAATTAAATGAATTAACGTTGGATTTTCAATTGTAATGGTACTAAATATAATTCCCAATAGTACAAACAAAGGTGCAAATACTAGGTTATAATTTTTTATTTTTAAAAATGGAACGGTCAATATAATTGATAGGCCTATGCAGTGCAACACGCCAAAAAAAATGGGCCTATCTGGGATGAAAATCATCGTAGCTATCGAGATAATTATTCCAAGATCAAGGATTTTTAATCCACGTACTATAAAATGACTATAAGTTTTTTTATCATTTTGTTGTTTTTTTATTGAACGGCTATAAGTTACTGCAAGACACACACCAACTAGAATAAAAAAAATACTTGGTACAATTTTCTGTAACTGGTAAATATCCTGGTTTAAAGTTACGAGTCCGAAATAATCCAAATCCCACATGAAATGCAAAAAAACCATGAAAATTATTGCAAATCCTCTAAGAAAGTCAATTTCTATAAACCTGTTTTGAATTTTATCTTTTATTTTTCGGTTTTTAATTTGCAATTCAGCCGGTAGCATACATTCATCCCTTCCATCTCTTCCTTAAGTGCTAATTATTATCTTGATAAGATTTGACACTAAACTATATAAAGATAACGTGTGAAATTACAAAAATGACAAAATATCAAAATAGTGACAAATTAATATTAAAAAATCATTTGTGTATAATATGAAATCTGTATATGGGCCAGTTGCATCCTGGAGACTTGGCAAATCACTGGGAATCGATCTTATTTGTTCTCATGGAAGAATTTGCTCATTTGACTGTGTTTATTGTCAACTTCAAAAAATTAAATCTCATACTATAAAAAAAGGTAGTTTTGTTACTTTAAATAAAGTTAAAGAAGAGTTAACCGAAGATCTAAAAATTACATCCCCCGATGTTATTACCTTTTCAGGAACAGGGGAACCTACATTATCAGAGGATTTTCCAAAAGCAGTTGAAATGGTTAAGTCAATGACAAATTTACCTTTGGCAATTTTAACAAATTCAACAATGTTTAATGATATTGAAGTAAGATCAGCCTTGAATAAATTAGACATAGTTGTAGCGAAATTGGATGCACCAAATGAACAAATTTTTAATAAAATCAATCGTCCTGTAAAGGGAATAACATTTGAAAAAACACTTTCTGGGATTAAAAAATTGAGAAGGGAGTTTAACGGTAAACTATGTCTTCAAATTATGTTTATTAAGGAAAACTTAAACTTTGCAAATAAACTTTCAGAGGTTGCCGGGGAGATACAGCCAGACGAAGTACAGATTAATACTCCTTTAAGACCTTGTCCAGTTCCCCCTTTAAACAAGACTGAGATAATAGAAATCAAAAAACATTTTAATGATTTTAAAAAAGTAATTACAGTATATGAGGCTTGTAAGAAGAAGGTTACTCCTATGGATATAGATGAAATATATAAGAGAAAGAGGTTTGAGCCTTAGAATATACTGTAAAATTGAGAGGGTTTGAATAATTTATCAGTCTCTGTTTTAACACTGGCATACAAATAGATGAATTCTGTAACCTAAAACTAGATGATATCTACTGGAACAAAAATGAACTTATTGTCACAGGCAAGGGACAAAAAACAAGGATTATTCCCATCAAAGACTATGTGCTCCACTGGATAACATCTTATATTATAAGGGATTAACACCACTTGTAGATTTCGATAACCTTGACAAAAGCTTTAGGAGAAAGTGAAATGGGCCAGGCCGGAATTGAACCGGCGATCTCCGCGTTGTAAGCGCGACGTCATAACCACTAGACCACTGGCCCACTTCGTATTACCACTCGCTTATGATATTACCACTGGCTTAAATATAGCCAATGTCATCTTCATTTCGCTTGTGTGGCAATAGGACATCAATACCGGTTTTAAATGTTTTAAGGTCAATTTCCTTAGAAAGCAGTTTGTCAAGTAAAACTAGCACTTTGTTATTTGTAGTAAGATTTTAAACTTTCCAAAAAATTAGATTCTAATTATGAAATAACTAACTGGATAAAAATCAAGTATCATCTAACATTTTGGATTTTGTTTTATGTTTAAATTAAAGGAGTGGGAAATCTCCTACATAGTTATCACTTAATGTTGGAAAAGGGATGCTTATTGATAAATATTTTAAGGGAATTCCTATCAATATGTCTACAATTAATATTGGCAACCATATTATTGGATTTAATGATTTAGTTACTATTGGTATATATTCCTTTTGAGCATAGTGCAATGTTTCTTCAGCAGAACAGATATCGTCATTATTATAATCAATTTTTTGAATAATGGCATCTCCGATAAATTTTGTAAATGAATACCATTTTCCGGCACCAGTTCCTATCCAGCCATCCCCCTTTCTAAAAGTTGATTTAAGTATAACACGGTTCTTTCCTGCTATTTTGTTTCCAAAAATTCCACTTTGACAGGAATCCAGTATAACACAAATGCCCCTGTTTTCTATCAAATCCAATTTTTTATTTAGTTCATTTGCAGTTATACAATCCTTTGGTAAAGTTGTATTAAAAGGTGCAATCATATCGATATTTCCGTGACCAGCAAATGCAAAAATGGAGAAATCATTTTTATCAGAATTTGCCGCTAGCCAATCAAGTGCATCTAATATATTTTGTTTTGTAGCATTTTCCTGAGATAAATAAATCATATGAGAATTATTCCATTTACTTTGGGAGACTAGGGCCTCATATAAATGTTTAGGAAAAGAATCTTGCTTGACCACCTTAATGTAAACGAATACTCCCCAATATTCGGTTTCATCAAAATTTTTAGCAAGCTCAAGTGTTCTACATACGGGCATAGACGAAACCAAGATAATAAGAGAAACAATGGATATAACTTTACAACATATTTGATATTTCATATTTCTATTATATTCTCCCAACTAATATTGTATCGATAATATTATCTTTTTAGCATATAAAAGATTATTTGATATAATTTTGTTCAAGATAAGAAAATTTTATCTAATTTTTATTGTTTTGCCATAAACATTCCAATAAATTGTAGATTAATGGCCCGCTTCATGTTACTACTGGCTTAAATGTAGCCAATATCATCTTCATTTGGCTTGTGTGGCAATAGGACATCGAGAATGGTTCTAAATGTTTTAAGGTCAAATAGAAAAGAAAGGAAATTATTAAATTTCCCTCTAGTTGTTTTTTGTATATGTTTATGCTTGTTCTAATCCTATGAAGAAAGGCCCTAGCATGAATGCGCTGTATTGTTGTGTCTTTGTTCCTGCTGTAATGGTTATTTCTGCTTTTCCGAAACCTATAGTAAACGGTAGTTTTACAGTCTTAACTGAATTTGCTGGAATGGTGCCGCTAGCCGAGCCGCCGATAAATGTTCGACCATCAACTGAAATCGACCAGGTAACTGGATAATCGCCAGCAGCTATGGTTGCTTTCACCATTAGCCCACCTTTTACACTCTTTATCTCAGGACCAGATATTGGCTCGCCTTCAACTGATATTTTACGCGTTGTTGTTTTCTCTTTACCAGCTGCATCTTTTACTGTAAGTGTGACTGTGTATTCACCGTCTTTTTCGTATATATGATATGGTTTTTCCTGTGTGCTTGTTTCGCCATCGCCGAATTTCCATGTGTAGCTATAAGGTGCTGTACCACCGGTTACCTTGGCCGTGAAGTATACAAATGAGCCGACTCCAACCTTCTGTGGTGAGTTTATTGTAACAAGTATCTCACCTGGTGCAAGTACTGTAACTGTTGCAGTATCTGTTGCTGTATCATAATTGCTGTCAGTTACTGTTAGTGTAACTGTATATTTTGTTTCTTGGTCGACATTGTATACAACTGTTGGGTTCTTACCCTCTACTGTGCGACCATCACCAAGGTTCCAACTGTACGTATATGGTGGTGTTCCGCCTGATGCACCTCCCGATAGTACAAGTTCTTCACCATTTGTAACCTCGTATTCACTTAGGCTTCCACCTCCAGCATTTGCTGCCAAAGGTGCTCCTGGTTCTGTCACATGAATAGTAACATAATCCCAGTCGTACATGAAACCCGGATGTAATGAAGTGTCACCTGCTCTTATTCTTAGGCTTACATGGTAGGTACCAGGTGTACCAAACACATGGCCTATGGTCTGGTCCTGACTGTATACTCCATCGTCGAAATCCCATAACACGTGATATTCATTTGGTGTACCATCAATATAGTATGCAAAGCTATATGGCTCTGAGCTGAATACTATGTTTTGTCC
>JAFGPP010000012.1 GCA_016936135.1 Thermoplasmatota archaeon | reverse complement strand
AATATTTTTAATGAATTTTTATTTATCATTTTTTCCCCCTTATATACTATAACAAATATCTATTTAATATATAAAAATTTGGGAATTATTTGCTTTTTTAAGTTAAAATAAAAAAAAGTATTATTGCAATTCTTTGCCACAATTTATATATTTGGTAATTAATAATAAAATCAGATTACGCGATGCAATCCAGAGAAAACTTCAAATCATTTATACCAGCAGAAACTACGATTCCAGAGTTGACAAGTAAGGCAATATTAGTTGGTGCATTGCTTGCAATTGTTTTAGGTTCTGCTAACGCTTATTTTGGATTGTATGCTGGAATGACTGTATCAGCTGCAATTCCTGGTGCAGTAATGGCATTTGCCTTACTTAGACCTTTAAAGGGTACAATTCTTGAAGTAAATATCGGAATGATGGGAGCAGCTGCTGGAACTGCTCTAGCCGCAGGTGTAATTTTTACTATTCCAGCAATGCTAATTCTTGAAACTTGGACGGAAATTCATTATTGGGAAACTACAATTATTGCAGCCCTTGGAGGAATTCTGGGTGTTTTATGGATGGTAACACTTAGAAGGGCTTTGATAATAAAAACTGATTTACCCTTCCCTGAAGGACTTGCCGTCGCCGCGGTTTTAACCACAACTGTTGGCGATGGTACATATAAAAAAGGTCAATCTGCTATTAGCGGGATATGGTTATTGTTGGGTGCAGTCCTAGGAGCGCTATTAAAATTTGGACAGGTTGGTATTAGAGCATTTCAAGGAAAAATTGAAAGTGTATTTAGTATCGGAAAATTCAACATCGTTGGAGCGGAAAACGAAGGATTTGTATATGGTGGTCTTGCCACCTCTCCAGCACTTCTAGGAGTCGGATGGATAATCGGTCCAAGAATTTCATCTTATGTTTTTGTTGGGGGTCTTATTGGTTGGGTAATAATAACCCCATTAGTTGTTCTTGCAACTGGTATTCCTTCTGGGGTGGATCCAATTGTTGGTTTCTTTGACATCTGGGAAAGATACATTCGGTATGTTGGTGTAGGTGCAATGGTTGTGGGTGGTCTTTACACAATTTTCAAACTCAGAAATAACCTTGCAGATGGAATCAAAGAGGCGATCTTGGGGCTAAAAAGCGGTCAAGTTGAAGCCAAGAAAAGAACAGATCAAGATTTGAATTTCAAATATGTTTTTATAGCAATTGGTGCACTAACAATACCTGTATTTTTGGTTTATGCCTGGATTTCAGAAAATTACTTGGTTTCTGGAATAATGGCTGTTTTTGCTATCTTATTTGCATTTGTTGCAAGCGCTATTGCCGGTTATATGGCAGGACTGGTTGGTTCCTCAAATAATCCAACTTCGGGGGTAACCGTATCGGTGTTACTTTTGACATCCTTGATACTTCTTGGATTCGGTTTATCTGGAGATGTTGGTGCATTTGGTGTCGCTGTTCTAATTGCCGCAGTTATCGCCTGTTGCGCAGCAATTTCTGGTGATGTTTTGCAATCAATGACAGCAGGACAAATAATTGGTGCAACCCCCTACAAACAGCAAATTGCAGAACTTGTCGGAATTATTGCAGCAGCGCCTGTACTTGCTCTTGTTGTTTCCGCGCTTAACCAAGCATATGAAATAGGAAGTGTAGATCTACCTGCTCCACAGGCATTTCTTATGAGTGGTGTTGTAAGGGGTGTGCTAGGTGGAGAGATGGTCTGGCCTTTTGTTTTGGCAGGGGTCGTTCTTGCATTTGTTTTGATTCTTATTGACATTCCAGTACTACCTGTTGCTATTGGCATATATTTACCATTTACGCTTGCAACACCCATTTTTTGTGGAGGTTTTATTCGTTATATTACAAATAAAAGAATTCAGAAACAATTCGGATTTGATGATCAAGAGAAAATAAGTGAATGGGAACTGGCAATAAAACAAACAGACATTAAACCCAAGGAACGTGTTATTCGCACTGGTTTATTATTTACCGCTGGGCTAATTGCAGGTGAAGCATTAACTGGTGTTATAGTTGCATTTTTAATTATTTCAGGTTTAACAGTGATTATGTTTGAAGTACCACCAGTTCTCCCAGGATTATTGTTGTGGTTGTACATTGCTTTTCTTGTGTTTTATATTCCATTAAGAGAATCATTTTATAAGAAAATTTAATGAATGGCTTTGTTAAATTCAAATGTAATATTTTGCGAGTGTTATTTTTTAAATAACTTATTGATACTTAGTCCAATTTACTAAGTGATTAAAATGATAGAAGGCCATAAAAGAAAAAGTCATGAACATCGAAATGACCTTGCAGGTGAATACAAATGGGGCGATACCGGTCAGGGCGTATTGTTAATTATTTTTATCATTGGAATGACCTTGGATTTGTTCTTCCTTAAAATATCTGAATCTTGGCAAGATTTTTTCCCATGGTACTTTCGACTTGCGGTGTTTGTTCCATTATTAATTGTCGCAGCATATTTTGGTCAGCGAGCTCACACAATAATATTTAAGGAGGAGAGAAGGGAAGTTATTCTTATCAATACCGATGTTTTTGCGAGAATTCGGCATCCCTTGTATTTTGGTTCTATTCTGTTATACTTGAGTTTTGTTATCATAAGCCTTTCCATAATTTCAATGGCAATTTTTGTTATTGTTGTTATCTTTTATTATTATCTTTGCCGATATGAAGAACAACTCTTGATCCAAAAGCTTGGGGATGAATATAAAAATTACATGAAGAAAGTGCCAATGTTAATTCCAAGATTTAGGAAGTAACCTTAATTATTGTAAAAAAGTATTTTATAAAATAACTGTGTTTCACTGACATAGAATTTACATACATTGCACTTGAAAAAAATCAACAATCCATACCCGATAATAATTAAAAATAAAAGTAATATTTTAAATTTATAATTTTTTATTTTTATAAGAGAAAAAGCTAATTGAAATAATTGAAACAATAACGCAGCCTGCTCCAATCAAAGTAAAATAAGTACCAGAAAACTCACTTCCCAATAATAATCCTAAACCCAGTCCGCCAATAATTCCGATAATTAATGCCTTTTTATCCATAAAAATAGCTCCAAATTATTGTTCAAATTTCTTTTAATATTTTATAGTTATTGCTTATATGTTTTCAAATCTTTTTTAGTTTATGCTTAATTATTAATAAAAAAATAAGATATCAAGAAGAGTGCTATGAAATACGAAATGCGGCTGAAAAAACTATTTCATGGAGTAGAACTTAAAGTCGAGGATTTATTTTTATTAGAATCATTTCAAATTGAAACACTTCAAAGTAGAGTACCAAAAAAAGAATTTTCTGCAGTTTTATTTGCCAATCCGATAATTAAATCTTTTCTTATAAATAAACATCCTCCTATTGCTGAATATATAAAAAAAGTACAGGATAAGTATGGCCCAGCTAAAGATGAAAAAGAACTATTGGTGTTTAGTGACAGAGTCATATGGGAAATAGCTGAACTAATTATCTATAACAAATATCCAGATGTTTATGATACCAGGGCAATATTCCAATGGAGTCTCAAAGATATTACCTCAGTCGTTTCACTTAAAGATAAAATTATAATAGATGCGGGTGCAGGAACTGGAAGAGTTTCATTCAAAGCAGGTAAAGATGCAGACATTGTTTTTGCTGTTGAACCTTGTGCAAGTCTAAGAAATTTTATTCGAAAAAAGGCAAAAGAAAACAAAATTACAAATTTGTTTGTAATTGATGGTTTTCTAAATGAAATACCATTACCAAACAACTTTGCAGATGTTCTAATAACTTCAAATGCAATTGGATGGAAACTCGATGATGAACTTAAAGAAGTAGAGCGTGTAGTAAAAACAGGTGGATATGTAATTCACCTAACATGCTCTCAAGATACTGACGATCCATTAAAACATAAATTAATAAAACCAGAATTGAAGTATAATTTTTCCGAGTACAAAGAAAATAAATTTACAATAAGAAAATATTGGAAGAAAATAAATTGAAAAATTTAATTTACGTAACTTTGATAATGTAGCATGGAAAAACCTGAGATTTACTTTTTTTCAGGAACAGGAAATTCCTTTTCCGTGGCAAAAGACATTGCAGACAGAATTAATGGAAAAATTATTCCTGTAATATCTTTGATGAAGCAAGATATTATTCATACCGACGCCGACGTAATTGGGGTTGTTTTTCCAATATATGATTTTAAAGCACCAGTACTAATCGACAACTTCATAAAGAAATTGGCAAACATTGATTCAAAATATATTTTTGCTGTTTGCACCTACGGATTAATGCCATTAAAGACCATGAAAAAACTTGAAAAAACTATTACGTCATGCGGGGGAAAGCTCTCGGGTGGATTTACCGTTAAAATGCCCCATAACGGTATTAGTTATGAAAAATTCAAACTCGATAAACAAAATAAATTATTAAATAACTGGAAAATTAAGTGCGAATCTGTTGTTGATTATATAAATGCAAGAAAAGTCGGAACTATAGAAAAAAATAGCTCATTTCATCTTATTATTATGGTTGGAATTTTTATTAAAGCATTGCCAAAGTTTATGTCATTATTCAAGCAAGTAATTACTAAAGGTTGGGATTCCTTTGCATTATTTGCCGATGAAAAATGCAATGGCTGCGGCATATGTGAAAAAGTTTGTCCAATGGAAAATATTACCATGATTGAAAATAAACCTTCCTGGTCTGATAAATGTATGATTTGTTTTGCATGTCTTCATTGGTGTCCATGGGAAGCAATTCAAGCAGGTAACTTAACCCAAAAAATGAAAAGGTATCATCATCCAAAAGTAAAAATGAATGATATAATAAATCAGAAGCGAAGGAATATATAATACTAAAAAATAGATGAAGGCATATGAATAATACTGAGATTTACTATTTTTCAGGGACTGGTAACTCTCTTCATGTTGCGCAAGAGCTACAAAATAGACTTCCTAATTCAACAATTCTACCTATGGTCAGCCTGATAGAAAATGATGCTGTTAAAACGAAAGGCGAAACCGTAGGTTTTGTCTTTCCTACATATTTTACCACCGTTCCCGCCCCAGTAAGACTATTTTTAAAAAGAGTTGACATGAAATCTGCAAAGTATACTTTTTCAATTGTTACAAGAATGGGTTCGTTTTGTGTTGCAAATGGGATTATAAAACGACTATTAAAGAAAAAAGGGAAAAGATTAGATGCTCAATTTATACTCAACATGGGAAATAATTCACCAACAGGGCTTAAACCAGGAAAGGGAGATGAAAACTGGATACAAGAGATAAGTAAGGAGAAAATATCACAGCTTGAATCTAAGGTTCAATCTCATCTTGATAAAATACAAAAAATAATTGTAAATCAAAAAAAGTATCCGGAAAAAATAAATCTTAATCCCCTAACATCTCTTGCAGAAAGGATTATGTATTTTCTGACGCGTAATATAAAAACCCAGATAAACTTTGTTACCGACTCTACTTGCACGGGTTGTGGGATATGCGAAAAAGTATGTCTTTCCAGAAAAATATTGATGGATAATAAAAAACCTCATTGGCAGGAAAATGTAAGATGTTATTACTGCTATGCCTGTTTTAATTTTTGTCCTACTCAATCAATACTTGTTGATAAGAAATATACAAAAAAAGATGGCAGATACATTCATCCAGATATAACGGCAGATGATATAGCTCAACAAAAGAAATCTCATTAGATTTCTACCTTTACCAATTTAATTTTAAATTATTGAATAATTTATCTTATGATTTTTTCTGCATCACATAAAATACCGAGCCGTACCACTTGTTATATTTTATAAACAAATCAATTTCTTTTTCTTCCTCGGCAATAAGTTCTAATCCTTCAGGATTATTCATGTATTTAACTTTCATATCTTTGAGACGATTCTGAAGTGGATCATAATAAAACTCCCACCATGCATCTTCGGGCAGTGCAAAATGGCCCAGGATTTTATAACCACACTTATCTATAATTTTTAGATTTTTATCAATAGTTGAAATTGCAGGGTAAACCTGTTGCCAATAATCATAGATTTCTTTTGGGGGATTATTTTTTATCCATGTCATTTCATGGACTGCGAGATATCCATTTGGTTTTATGAATTTCTTCCAATCTTTCAATCCTTGCTCAAATCCTATTATAAAAATTGATCCTTCGGCCCAAATAATATCAAAATGTCCTTCTTGAAAATCCATATCAAACATCGATTTGTTTATTGTTTTAACTCTTTGATTTAGAGAGTGTTTTTTTACATTTTTTTCTAATTGGTCAATATATGGTTGATGAATATCTATTCCAATTATTTCACCATCTGATAGTTTAGCAAGTTTGATTGTTTGAAGTCCCGGTCCACATCCAATGTCAAGGATTTTTGGATTTTTGATTTTAGGTATCATCTCAAATGCTTTTTGCGTGTATTCATCGCGTCCTGAACCTTGACGAGGAAGGTCCTTGTGGATATCAAAAAATATTTCCCAGTCCATTGTATCTTCAACTATTAACCATTTGATATTTTAAAATATTGGGATAAACTTCGCATAATGAGTGTTAACATAACCGTTTCATATTTTCGATTAAACCATCAAAATTATTAAGGATTTCATTGCTCTGAATTTGTCTGATTTTCCAGCCTTCTGAGCGCAAATCATTATAACGATTGAAATCAAAAGAGCTATATTCATCTTGGAACGTATCTAAGATATCAAGAGCATATTTACTCTTGTTAACAAATAAAGCGAAGTCAATCTGATATTTTTTATTATTTTTGCATCTAACCGAATATCCTGGAATAGTTCTTATTTTGTTTTTATGCAGTCCGTTGTAAAAAGTCTGCTTACAGTCGGTGTCGAGAACACTGCAATCTTGCCTTGGAACTTCCACATATGAAACTAATTCACCAAGGACTCCTTTTGCTTTTAAACAGGTTTTTTTATCACCGATTACCATTACCGTAGTTTTAGCCCGAGTTATTGCAACATTCAGGAGTTGTGACGTTGAATGTATCCATTTGAGGGTGCAATCCTTTACTCCTGAAGACACTGCAGGGGAGAAAATAATAACATCTTTTTCATCACCCTGAAATCGATGTGAAGTACCAATAGTAATATCCATAGTTTTTAGGTTTTCAATTGACTCTATTTTCTGGCGAATAAGCTCCATTTGTGCCCGGAAAAAAGTCACAACACCATAGGAAACATTAGGCCCACAGGTCTTTGTTAGTTGCTTTAGATTTTCTACAACAACATCTGCCTCCTCGATATTATAGGAGCTTTCGGAACGAATGGTTTTTCCGCAGACATCACGCCAGATTATACCATGTGCAAGTTGTTCAGTAGATGGTTTTAGTCGAAGTTCATCGGTATGTATATGCAAGAGTTTTTCATAAAAATGCTCGTTGGAAAACGAGATTATGTTTCTAGTGCATCTGTAGTGCTCATCCAAAAGAATGGGTTTAACTTTATTAGCGATGCTTGTTTTATCCGCAAGATCATACAGTGAGTTCTTCACGTACGAATAATCATTAAACAAATGTTTTATATTGTTCTTATCGGCAATTTGTATATCCTGATCTTGGCTAATTAGAGAAATATGTTTCAGTTGTTTAGGATCTCCAATAATTACAACATTTTTTGCTCGATAAAAAAGAGGAAGCGCTGATGCTATATCACATTGAGATGCCTCGTCGATGATAAGGATATCAAACAGATTGTTTTCAAGAGGGATGCTGTTTCTGGCAGAAAGATTTGTTATTACCCATACGGGTAAAAAGCATAAGATTTGTTGAATTTTCTTTTTCCATTCCGAATAAAGTTTTCGAAAAGTGGTGGCATCTATATATTTTTCAAGCTGTTCTGAGACATATAGAAATCTGGCGACGGCCTCTTGATCAAAACTATCTGTTGCATTCAATTTTCCCAGCCAATACAAATCAAAAATTGTTCTAGAGATTTTTGTGCGTTCACTTCGCAGATGGTTCAATTTATCATGTAGTTTGTCTGTTGGTTCAAATTCTGTAAGATCCTTTTTAAGTTGTATGATATTTTTCTTAGCACTTACAATTTGCGCAGCAGAAAGAATCCAGTGTAGTATTTTTTTGACATTATCTTGATCAAATGTTTTTTCAAAATAAACCTGGCTCTCAGCACCAAGTGCACTGTAACAGGTTTTGAATAATTGCTGGATTTTTTTGTTATATTTTTTTGGAAATATTTTCCTCATCAATTTATACAATAAATTTGGGTTTTCATCAAAATTTTTTAGATTGTTCTCTAAATTAGACACATCAATTTTTTTAAAGTTTTCTTCTTTGCATATTTGATACATCTCAGGAGGAAAATTTTGCAAAATCAAATACATTTTATCCTGAGTTTCATCAATAGCATTGCTGATTTCCCTCATCTTTTGAATATGATTATTGACAATCGATATTTCATTTGAGATTTGAATGAGAATGTGGGTCTGTTTAGATATTTGTTCATCTAAGTTTTGTACATTTGTGTGTGGGAATAGCTTGCTTATTGTCTCCTTTGCCTCTTTGCGATATAACTCAGCACCCATACGAACAATCAGTGGTTTTGTTAAAACAGGTTGCAGTTTTTCTCTAACAACATCAACAGCTTTGTTGTTTTTACTGGAAAACAAAATGGTTTTATCTTGAAAGACTGCGTTTGCTATTATGTTGAGGACAACCTGTGATTTTCCTGTTCCTGGTGGACCTGTAATTACCGTAAGTGGATAAGTCAGCGCATGTTCTACTGCTTGCTGCTGCGAATTGTTTAAGGGGAATACTTCAAGGAGTTGTTTAGTAAGTGCTTTTTTAGAATTTTTCTGAATTTTTTCCCCTAAGAAAAATCCAAGGCTGGTTGCGATTACTTCCCCATAAGGAAGTTGTTTAAGTCGGCGAAGTTCCCGGATGAGGTTTCTTGTAATTCCTGTTCTTTCACCCGTGTACAATATCGTTTTATTAAGGATCTGTGGAGTTTGAAATTCTCCAGGTAATTTTGTATCAAGAGTTGATGAAATATGAGTTTTTGGAAGATGAAGTAGATCCAGTATTGCAGTTATTTGTTCGTCGAAGTTGTTTTCTTGTATTTCGAGGCGGAGTTTGTGAATCTCTTCGATTTCAAATCCAAATGTCGATAATATAGCATGATTGATCTCGGTTTTAGTTTTTTTTAATAAAACCAAAGAATTCTCTTGAGTTGTAACGGTAAGCTCTATGAAAAACAGGGGACTTATTTTGTCATACGTGTTTATAACAAGAGGATACCCGTAAAAGACAGATTTTTGTTTTTGAGTATTTATTATTTTTTCAGTAAATGTTTCAGGAAGTATTGAGCGGGGAAGTTTAATACGTTCGTTGTTTTCGTAAAAGAAAATTTCTTTTTTAGATGGATTTATGACAAATTTTTTGTTGTTGTCACCAATATTGAAAGTAATTGAAAACATGTCCTCTTTTTCTAAAGAGTCTATATAGTAATCAACGAGTGATTTGAAATTTTCAGCAGATATGTTTTTCCCCATTTTTGATAGAAATATAATGATGATGCATTATTTATCATTTAGGTATGTGCCCTCAAAATAACAACAAGCAACTGTTTGAAAAAGAGAAACATTAACTGATCTTAGTTACAACATTTTAATATGTTTTATAGATTATATCCCTACTAACGGAGGAAATCCTTGAATTATTGAAGAAAATCAGCTCGGCAGCGTAAAAAGGACTGGATTAAGATATACTTTGGTTATCCATTATTGTTTCTATCTATATCTCCAGAAGAAGTACTTGGTAAATTGAAAGAGAAACATGATGAATTTTTAAAGGAAATAATACATAACAGATAATTGGAAAAATAAACTCATTCTATGCAGTGTTTCCCAAATAAAAACCTTCTAACCCAACGGGTACGTTAGACCATAAGATCATTTTATAGAATTGTGAAAATTTGATGCTCAATAAAATCTTTAATAAAAGCAATATCTTCCTCAACTTCTTGAGGGTTTAATGCTTTTTCACTTGGATAACGTGGAAGATTATATTTAGATATGATAACATTTATTCTTCGACATGTTTTATCACCAATTTCTTCTAGGAAATATTTACCAAACTGACCGCCAATATTATGTGTTTTCCATGATTCATCTGTTTTTGTTATAAGAGCTGCTTTAATACTTAGTTCTAAGGCATGTATTGCGGTAAACATGGCTGGTTCAAATAGTTCTTTTTCCAGGCTAATCTTTGCTGATTCTAAATAATTAAGACTTAAATTGTAATAATTTTGTATCTTTTTAGCTGCTGCCTTATTTCGCTGCATTGATTACCCTTTTCATGTAAGATAATGCCGTTTTCTTTTATTTGATTTTGTAATGATTCATCCATATTTTGAAATTCTTTGGTACTTTTGAAGAGTGGTTTTACAGGATGGTTGCATTTATTTGATATAATTGCTATTTTTTCAAGAATTTGATCTTTATCTTTTTTTGACCATGATTCTCTAATGAATAATAAATCGATATCTGATTTTCTATGAGCAATTCCTTGAGAAACAGATCCATACAATATTATAATGTAATCTTCAAAATCTACTTTTTTTATTTCTTCGAGATAGTCTTTTACTTCTTCACGGAATTCTTTTTGTTGGATATATCCAAGAAAAATATGATTAGTATCTAGAGGTTCGTCTGCTTTGAAGCCAATTATAGATTTGTTTAATGGATCTATTGAAAAAACTACATGGTATGGTTGTAACCCATATTTTATTGTCCTTCCAACAGAGTTTCTTTCATATGATCCTTTTATTATGTTTTGTTCTTCTAGTTTTTTTAGATATTTGGATGTTGCTGGTTTGCTAATTCCAAGTACTGTTGATATTTCGGGAAGGGTTTTATCATCTTGAATTAGTTGTTCTATGATTTGTTTTTCGTATTTATTTAATAGTTCCATATCGCCAATATATTAACATATTAACTAATTAGTTAATAAGTTTTTGGTTAGAAACGCCAAAATGTAAACTTGCAAGTTATTAAATTCGTATACCAAGCAAGTTTTTACCTAACTATTATTATCAATTTATTGAATACATAAAAAGGATATGGCCTACAATGTCTACGTAATAGAACTTGATAAAGAAGTATTAAAATCAAAAAAATTTAGGGAAAGAAACCCTCTTCTGAATCCACGGCGAGCTTGTTTTTATGTAGGTCAAACTACTCATGATCCAGTTACGAGATTCAACCAACATAAGCAAGGGTATAAAGCAAATAGTTTTGTTAAACGACATGGTATCCGGCTTGTCTGGAGGAAATTTCAAAAATATAATCCTATTCAAACACGAAAAGATGCCGAGCAGGTTGAAAGATGGCTTACCAACAAATTAAGAAAAAAAGGACATGGCACTTGGTCTAATTAAGTCTGTATAATTTTAAACTCCTGGTAACTTAATACCAGACAGTTTTTATTTGTTATAGGTCACTAGTAAACTAATATAATTATTACTTTGTTTACTATTTATGATTGAGAAAGAATTAATTGCTCCTTGCGGTATGAATTGTGGGATTTGTAAGTATCATTATAGGAAAAAAGATACTTGTCCTGGTTGCAGAGGCCCAGATGATAATAAATCAAGATATTGCATCGAATGTATAATTGTTAATTGTGAAGAGATAAAAAATAATAGTTCTGGTTTTTGTTATGAATGCAGCAAAATTCCATGTAAAAGATTAAAAAATCTAGACAAAAGATATCGTGCTAAATATCATATGAGCATGCTTGAAAATCTTGGATTTATTAAAGAAAATGGAATCGAATCTTTTTTAGAAAAAGAAAAACAAAAATGGAAATGCCCAGAATGCGGCGGAATTGTTACATGTCATGGTGGTATATGTCTTTCTTGCGGTTTTGTAAAATTTAAAAATTGAGCAATGCTTTCAACAGATTGCTTTATATAAACTGAAAAGACCTTTTGAATGCAGTGTTCCTAATCCAATGGGGTCAACCCCGCCAGGTTCTCTTCACTTCTTGCAAGGTTTTTTTGGTAAAAGCATTTAACAAAAAATCAGTCTAAAATTTTCTCCTTCGTAAAAATAACAAAACCAATACAAGTGCACAGATGAACAGGATGACTTCAAAACCAGGTGTTCCATTATCATTTGAATCTTGTCCATTAAAGGGATAATCTGGTATAACGGGGGCTGCAGGAATTTCCCCCTGAGTAATACAATCATATTCCCGGTAATATCCCTGCTCAAGTGAGGTTGAATAATTATCGTAGAAATCCTTAGATGTATAGGTAAGTGGATTTGTCGTTTCAACACCTGCAGCTTCAAGAGTAACAGTAACATTATACTCAGACGGTGGTAATGGAACATACAAAAGATTGTCAAAGCTTTGTGAACAGAGATAATTCTTAAAATAAGGTTCATTAGTATAGTGATAAGTCAAGATATAATTGGTTATATCGTCGCCAACTTTTATAAAAAAACCAGGAAGCGGGACGGTACTTGTACGCCATGGTCTTTCGTAGTTGGTAATTTGCCCAATAGTTTCGCTTTCATTCCACACAATGTTACTTGGAAGATCGATGAAATAATTATCTCTTACTGGTTCATTTTTATCAAATATTTTATTTCCCGTGTTGTTATCAGCAAAACATCCATGCTTGATAAGGATTCCCTCGATATCTGATTTTTTCGATGAAAAATTGGCCAAAAGTGATGTGGCAAGTTCGGTAAAATCGTCATGGGGATTTCGCAGTATCTGCCAAAGTTCATCAAACGTTAAATCGATGTTATCATCATCGTATTTTTCATTACTAATTCTTTCCTCGATTTTTTCACGGGTATCACCTGGCATCCCGCCTCCGGATTCAAGCATATTTAGTTCATAAGTAAGTTCGTCTTGTCTTTTACTAATAAACTCATTTTCTCCGTCGTAGAGATCCCATAACACGCCGGCTATTGCATATTCCTCGGCTTTACCTTTGATATCCCATGCTTTCCAATTATCTTCAAGATCCATATATAGAATACAGGAATCAGGTCGGTACTCTTCATAAGTGTTATAATGTTGGGCGATGACTAGTGACATGAATATGGCAAATGCCTCGGAAAAGGAATCAGCTGTACTTGGATTGATATAACCATCATGGTTCACCATTGTTACAGGTGTATTAATTCCCTCAGGCATTGTCTTATAAAGGGCATGCATGACATAATGGCTAAATTCATGATATAAGAGAATATTTCGAAAGTAATTCATATGATTTGAATAGTCACTACTGATGTAGATGTAACTTTGACTGTTCTCCCATTTGTAGAGTGCATTATTAGTAATGGTACTATCTTGAACAAAGAGGCATACTTTAACAGGAAGTTGAAACTCGATATTTTCTTTTAGATACTCTGTATAGTATTCAACCACCTCTGTTAAATGATGATACATATAAACAAAAGCAATGGTTCCATCCTGAGGTTTAAAAATCTCATCAAGTTTGATGTCATGTGTGAGATCTGCATCAGAGTTTACCGTGAACGTTTGTGTAATAATAATGGGTCTATTCTCGTCTTGATAATAGATCGTAAAAAAGGTTGTATCCTCAGATTCATAGGAGAATTTAATATCTAATTCATAATTTTTACCAGGTGTATAATCATGTAATGTAAAGGAATAATTACCCTGTGCATCTGTTGTCGTTTCCAGAATATTGTTACCATTGCGAAGAACTAATTTCATATGTTTCATAGGAATTATATCTGTAGTTGCACCTCGTTCAGCTATTTCTTTAGTGAGTTGATGATTATCATAGAGTTTCACAAGATTCAATAATTTTCCAATTCCTGTTATTCTACCTTTTAGAATTTTTGCCTCTGGTTCCTCACCAACTTTGCTATCAATGACTGCCTTAACACAGCTTTCCAGCGTTGAAAACGCATTTGCAATATCACTACTACTTTCAAAATAATCACCGCTCAATGAAATAATGAAGATGTCTCGATATATGACGTGTCGGTACCCAGTGTATTTAGGGGGCGAATCATAGCCGAGGTTTGGTAAGGTGTAATCACCATAAATAAAAGAGGCCGTGTCTTCAGTAAAGAGTTCTTCGGTTATAACGTAGTCTTCGTGTGTATAAGACTTATTTTTAATGCTACTATAGGTATTTTCTTTTAGAGTGTTCACTTTTGTATTAAACGCATTTGTTGCTATCTCCGAGGTGATATAATTCGCCCAGGTCTCATGTTGTAGTGTTGTATTCCTTGAATGACCACTGCTTTTTTCAAATCGGGCTTTGAACATCTCATTCTTCTGTGCATGGGCATACTTCAAGTCCATGCCTAGTTCAGGACAAGCACAGTCAGCCTCTGTAAAATTGGAAATTTCAGTTGCCGATGTACAGTTAATTAATGGTATTGAGAAAATTAGAATAACATATCCAACTATCAGCCTTTTTATAAAATAAGAATTCATAATCTTCCTCCATTACAATCTACTAAGATTAAAAAATTTATATTTAATAGTTTGCACAATATTGGTTTTCAAATAATGAAATTAAGTCCAGATATTGAATTAACCTACAATAAAATTTTATTAATTTCACCAATCAAAATATTCCAATGTTGGATTATGTTTGTTATCTGGAATTAATTGTTGTTGATAAGTTCCATCTTTATTCATTATTGTTAATCTGTGATCTATATCGACTAATTTTTTATTTTTGAAAATTAAATTCATTATCAAATAACATCATTTTTTCACCATCTATTAGGTTTTTCAATAAGTTATTTAAAGATATTTTTATTAATAAACCATTGAAATTTTTGTATGAAATTTATTGATAAAAGAACAATTGAAATCAATCGTGAACTTTCTGATTTAGATAGATTTACAATTGATTTTATAAATATCTTAAGTAAATATACAGATTATGTCATTGTAAGTGGTTACGTAGCAATTTTACTTGGGAGAGCTAGAGCTAGTGAAGATATTGATGTAATTATTAAAAAAATTGATTTTCAAAACTTCACTAGATTATACAATGAACTTAAGAAAAATTATTTTTATTGTTTAAATGCTGAAAAAGAAAAAACGGTTTATTCTTATTTAAAAGATAATTTAGCAGTTAGATTTGCTAAAATCGATACAATGATACCCAATATAGAAATGAAATGGACCAGAAATGAATTCGATAAAATTGCCCTTGAAAAAACTATTAAGGTTAAAATTCAAAAAGATTTACTTAGAATTTCTCATTTGGAACTTCAAATAGCATTTAAAGAAGAAATCCTAAAATCACCAAAAGACCTTGATGATGCAAATCATATAAGAGAAGTTGCAAAAGATTATTTAGATGAAAAATTGATTCAGAAATATAAAGAGATGCTTCATGGGTTTTATTGAGCAAAACGAAAAAGAACGAAAAGACTTTGTTTTTAAATGGGCAGAATACGTCCGTACCCATGACGATAAAGATTGGTCTAGACAACAAAACGTAATTATAAATTCTGCATTAAAATCTGCAAATATGACTCGAGAGCAATTTTTTAAAATGAAAAAAGAAACTAATTATGTAAAATATTAAGCTAGAGCAATATTTTGCGATTTTTATATGTACAATTTATTTTGTTTTTAGTTCAAATAAAATAATCATTATAAGAACCATCGTTCGATCAATAACTTAATCAAAGGATGCATCTCCAACCAGATCTCTAGAAAGTTAGGAACTGATTTTTCTTTTGGCATACGTACCGAAAGCTGTCCCCAATCACTTTCCAGTCCATAGGCATCAATCAGCTTTGCTTTGATGAGATAATTACCATCAGTATTCCAATGATGACTTACCGGTACCATGATTTCATTGAGATTCGAGAGATGCACGGGACCAAAGTATTCCTCGTTTTCATCTCCCCAGTCCACCCTGCAGTACACATGGTCTTCGAAGGGGTCACTTCCTGGCCCAAAATGTTCATCGTCAATAGTCAGGTTATAAATATAGGTCTTCCCAGTTTTCCCAGATGTTATCCCAGAAATCACTGGGGTTTTTGGTGGATTGTTCCATCCATGAGGATTTACCCAGGGATAGTCATCAACACCCATCTGATCGTAATCACCCATGATATTATAGCTTTCTTCACCTATTCCATCAGCATTGGTGTCATCACCATTGTAATCATCCCAGTAGTTACCCCCATATGGATAATCATGATACCAGATATTACCTCCCTCTTTATCTTTCACATTATACCATTCATTTGCGATGAAATCATTATGATAAATCCTGTTGTCAGTTGATTGCTCCCAGATGAAAAGCCCAGCGCCATCATTATTTCTAATAATGTTATGATGAATATAATTAGATTGAGCACTATCATGCAAATAGATACCAGTTGCCCCGTTGTCCTCTATCATGTTCCAGCAGATCATATTGTGATTTGATGTGATATCAATCGCAGCATCTTCTTCATTGCTTCCAGAGTTTGTAATCGTAAAACCAGCGATTGTCACCCAATCTGCTGAGATAGTAATTGCATTACCGGTTCCTTCTCCGTTAATTGTTGTCATTAAACCTGGGTTGTTACAATCACATATAATGGTAAGACTTGGAGTTTCAATCTGGAGGTTCTCCTGGTAGATTCCATCTGCTACCCGAATACAATCACCTGGTGTTGCCTGATCAAGGGCATCAGTGATCGTAGAAAACGGTGCCGTGGATGATCCATCTCCACCAGGGCTGGCGTCATCATCCACAAAGAGATCATTTCCAGCATTTTGTCTAACAGAAAATACGACTTGATAGGCATCATTTTCTGGGTTATCATCAGTCCAGGGTTCATGGGTGATCGGAGTAAGGAGTGTAAAGGTCGCTCGGTATTCTCCCTCGACGTCAAAGCATACATCAAAGAAGGATTCAACCCATGCCTCAGGATCTAATTCATAAGGACCATCTATTTCAGATTCAACCTCTTCCCAATCAAATTCATCAAGTTTTTCAATCAAACCTTCAAAATCAGCCTGTGTAGGTTTATCTCCAGCCTCGAACCGCAAGTTGAGAGAAACCTCATACTCTCCAGTTGAAATTACATCTCCACCTTGAATTGAACATGGTTGACCGATACCAACATCAAAACTATTATCTAAACAGTTATTTTCTGCATAGAAGCTTGGAATCACGCCCATTGATACAAGAAAAAGGATACTGAACACCAGCACTCGTAATTTTATATTATTCATCTTGAATTTTTCCCCCTTTTATAAAAAATATAGATAAAATAGGTTATAAGTCTTTATAATAGTTTCTATGAAGAATCATCCATAAAAATCATTTTTATACATGAAAGTAAACAATTATGTTTAGTACGGTGTATACAATTGAGAATATTTGCCTATAAATTATTTTTTAAAAAACTTGTTTGAAAAATTTATAAAACTTTTTAAACTCGTTTAATTTTCATAAAAATTGAGGAAAACATAATGAAAATTAGAGATATTCCCTGGTATAACCGTCCTGGTATGAGGCTGAAGAAAAAAGGTGTTTCAACTCTTAGTGATGCTGAGTTATTGGCAATTGTTATTGGTCGCGGCAATAAAGAAGAAAATGCAGTAGATATTTCAAATAGAGTTTTGAAATCACATAATTTCAATAAATTATCAAATTTAACCTTTCATGAGCTTGAAGATGAGTTTAAAAATCAAGTTCCTGCAATGAAGATGGTTGCAATGTTTGAAATTTTTAGACGGTCAAGCAGGCAAATTAAAAAGGGGTATAAATTTAGTATTCAAACGGCACAAGATGTTTACAGCTATTTTACTGACGAACTTGAAGACAAAAATAAGGAATTTTTCTATGCTCTGCTTTTAGATACAAAAAATAAAATTATTGGAGAGGAACTTATTTCCATTGGAACATTGAATTCTTCTTTAATTCATCCTCGTGAGGTTTTTAATCCTGCGATAAAAGCTAGTTCAAATTCCATAATTTTGGTTCACAATCATCCAAGTGGGGATGCAAATCCAAGTAAAGAAGATATAGAAATTACAAAAAAATTGGGTGATGCAGGTTCACTTCTTGGTATAAATGTCACTGATCATATAATAGTTGGAAAAAATTGCTTTACAAGTTTTAAGGAAAAGGATTTGATGTAATCAAATATTTAAGGAATCAGAGTTGACTCTAAGCCATTCCTTGCAATTTTTATAATTTGGAAGAATGGACTCTACTTGCTTCCAGAACTTCTTTGAATGATTCTTATGCTTCAAATGACAGAGTTCGTGAACTACCACATAATCAATTATTGAAGTTTTGGCAAAAACTAGTCTCCAATTGATGCTAATACTGTTTTTACTCGAGCAAGTACCCCACTTGTTTTTTAGTTCTTTAATTCTAACTTTATTGGGTTTTTTATCTAAATATTTTGTATACTTGTTTACTCTTTCATCAATTATTTGTCGTGCCTTTTCATAATAAAATTCCAAAAACAAGGGTCTTAATATGAATTCAAAATCTTCCTCAGATAAATTCTTTGGAACCTCTGCGATAAATTTTCCTTTTTTAAAATCCAAAGTTGGTAGCACATTTTCTTTTCTTAATACGCTCAATCTGTAGTTTCTACCCCTTAGCTGAAATTTTTCCCCTGGTAAAAATTCCTTTCTACTAAGATTCCTTTTGATTTCTGCAATTTTATCAATTTTTTTAATTATCCACCTGGATTTTCTCTGCAAAGATGTTTCAATTTCATTAATCGAAAGATGTTTTGGTGCGTATACTGAAAGTCCTTCATGTAAATCTATTTCCAAGCCAATCGTTTTCTTTCTATCAGTTAATTTGAGATTGTAGTCAATTTGTGTTGCACCAATTGTAATTGTATTCATAAAAGACTCCTTGCAAGATTTAAAATGTCATTTGAAATCCTATCAACTTCTTCGATTTCCAGATCTAGTCTATAAAGCCTTCTTTTTATTTTTTGAAGCATTTTCTTCTGATGATGAGGTTTATCTTTCCAGTCTATTACAACGAGTTCCTTTAAATTTTCAAATATATCTTTTGATGCATCTGATATTTCTTTTTCGTTTGCATCTGCATAGTTTTCCATAATCATTTTGTAGACTGCAAATTCCTCTTTGTTCATGTTGTGTTTCTTTGCAACCCTTTCTGCATCCAAATCTTCCTTTAATTTATCAAATTCCTCAAGTAATTTTAAATCATCCAAGATTTTCTTTTTATGATTAAAAATAATTTTTTCAAGTCTTTGTCTAAGTGATGTATAATACACGGGATTTGTAGGCATTAAATTGTTTATAGTTGTTCTAATCTTGTGTTCCATGATACTTGCTTTTGCTTTGTTTGATTTTTTCTTTTTAATCAATTGTTCAAATTTATCAGAATATAGAGACATTGGTTCGTGTAATACAACTATTTTCTGAGACTCAAGATATTTATTTATCAGTTGTTTTACTTTTTCTGATACATCAACTACACTTGGTCCCGTAATGTCGTATGTGTTTCTCATCACATGATAAAGCTTACCAAAAAAGAACAAATCATTTTTGAATTGGTTCGCCTCTGGATTGGGCATTATGTTTCCAACAAATGTTACAAACTCTTTGTAGGCCTGTTCGAATCTGATTCTTGTGTCTTTGTTTGAAAGAATTTCTATGCACTCGTCTACATATTTTTCCGAATCGTAGTGTTTTGGAACTCTTTCAAAAAAGCTTTTTACTTTGTTTCTTGCCTGTTCTGCTTTTGCAACATCTGCTAAAAGCGGTTGGAGGAATCCTTCGACATCTCCCTCGTTGAAGATTTCAAGTGCTTCTTTCAGTTTTTTAGAAATTCCGCAGTAGTCAATAATCAGCCCGTGCGTTTTATTTTCCTCATATGTTCTGTTAACCCTTGCAACAGCCTGCATGAGGTTGTGTTCTCTTAAAGGTTTATCTAGATACATCACCTGTTCAATCGGTGCGTCAAAACCAGTTAAAAGCATATCACAAACAATTAGAAAACATAAATCGTTTTGTCCTGACATTGGCTTTCTGAATTCCTTGATTACTGCCCTTTGCTCTGCTTTTGTTTTGTAATGGTTTCTAATTTCCGAATCTGGCTTATCGAGTGGATTTTGTGAAATAATTACTTCAGATCTTGGTGCACATAGTTCATCTAAAAATTTTTTGAATTTAATTGAAGCTTCTCTAGAGATTGTAACGATTTGAGCCTTGAATCCTTCAGGCATTACAGTTGTTTGATAGTGATTTAAAATGTCTTTGCAGATGTCTTTTACCCTTTCGTCAGCCTCTGCAATGTATCTGTATTTCCCGTATTTTTTCTTGATTTCTTCCTTTTCCTCGTCAGTGTAATCATCAAATTCCCTGTCAAACAAAACATCCAGTTCGGAACTGGTGATATGAACCCTTTCAAGTCGTGGCTGGTATTTTATCTCAACAGTTGCACCGTCTGCGATAGACTGTTTCGGCAGATATTTATCAATATAGCTTCCAAACACTCTTGGGGTTGATTTGTCCTTTTTATCGATCGGAGTTCCGGTAAATGCGATAAATTTTGCGTTGGGAATTGCAGTTCTCATATTTAGTGCTAGTTCGCCGTAATTTGATCTGTGTCCCTCGTCAACAAATACAATGATGTTATCTGATCCTGAAAGAATTGGATGAACTTTACCTTTTTCGGTTCCGAATTTCTGAATTGTTGAAAAAAGGGTTTTTCCGGTCGGATTTTTTAATTCCTCGTCTAATTCTCTAATTGAGGATATCTGGTTTGGATTTTGAAAGTTGCAGTTTTTAAAGGTGTTGCTTATTTGATCATCCAAATCGGTTCTATCGGTTATTATTAGAATACAGGGATTTTGAATTGTCGTTTGTTTTATTTTTTGGATTCTTCGAATTTTTTGAGCAGTAAATGTCATTGTAAGTGATTTTCCCGAACCCTGTGTATGCCAAATTACTCCGCCTTTTTCTGTTTTTATTCTTTCAATTAGCTTATTGCTTGCTATGTATTGGTTGTACCTAGCAAGTTTCTTTAAAAGCTTGTTGTCTACCTTTTCAAACACTATGTAGTTTCTAATTAAATCAAGAAGATTTTTTTTGTTGAAAAGTGAATATAGCAAAATATCTTGATTTGTAATTACTTCTTTTTCAAAGAGTTGTTTTAATTCATCTTCTGTTTTTGGATAGGGTTTTTTCCATTCGAAAAAGAATTTTGCCGGAGAATATGTTGTTGAATAACTTGCCTGGTATCTGGCAAGTGTTACAAGAAGCTGGTTTGGATAAAAGAACTGCTCGTTTTTTTCCCTGTAACCGAAAATTTGCATTATTGCTTGATCGGTTGGGTTGTCGATATTTGGGCTTTTACATTCTATTAATGCTAAAGGAATTCCGTTTACAAATACGACAATATCAGGAATAATTGTATATTCGTTGTTTTTTATGCTGAATTGGTTTACTGCTGTAAAATCGTTGTTTTCTATGTTTTCAAAATCTATTATTTTTACTGTTTGTGATTTTTTACCAAATCCTGTGTCTTGTTTTATGCTTGTGTAGTTTACAAGTTTGTAGTATAGTATTTCGTTTGCTTCAATTGGTGAGGTTGCTTGGACTAGAGTAATTTCTCTGATTATTTTATTAAGATTTGTTTCTGAAAGCCATGGGTTTAGTTCTCGTATTTTTTCTTTTAAGATATCAGTTAGGAAAAAATCTTGAGGTTGTTTTTGTATTTTTTTCCCGTCTGTGTAATTGTAGTTTAGTTTTTTCAGTAAATCTATTGCAGGCTTTTCAACAAGGTTGTATTCATCAATTTGAATTTTTAATTCATCCGATGCTTCAGACAGTAACTCTCACCTTTCCTGTTAATAGGTCCTGCATTAGACCTTTTTTTAATTCGTTTAGACGGTTTAGTTCTTTATTGTTGTCTTGGATTTGTTCGTCTACTTTTGAAAGAATCAATGCGATTTGTTTTTGTTCTGTTATTGAGGGAAAAGGGAATTTAAATTTTACAAAATCTCTCTGGTACAAATGTGATATCGTTGAACCTGCTTTTAGAATATTCATAAAATAATCAAAATAAAATGATTTAAGGATATAATAGAAAAACTTTGGATAGAATGCTCCATCTATTGGTCTTAAAACAAAAATCCCACTATTTAGTGTAGCAGGTTTAGGTATAGTATCCACATAGGCAATTTTTCCGATAGTACCATCTTTAGTAACCAATATATCTTCATTTTTTAGTTGAATATTTTGATCCATCTGATATCTATTTTCTTCAATATATACACAAGTATCCCAATTAATTCTACCTTCTTTAAAATCGGTCCCTGTAACTAAAATGAAATCCCCTTTATTCAGATATTCTTTTGTTGTTAATCCTTGCCAACCTATTCTACCTTTTAAAAAAGAGGTTTCTTCAATCTTTTTTACCTCCCAATTGTCTGGAAGTTTATAATCTTTCAAGCCAATTCTTCTATCTTTTAAGTGATGATGTCCAATCCCCTTTGTAAGAAGTTTCTGCATCAAACCTTTCTTCAATTCTTCAGTTTTAAAAATTATTATTTCAGTTAAATCAATTTGGTCGTCAACTTTTGATAAAATATCAGCTATTTTATTTTGCTCTTTTAAAGGGGGTTTTGGGATTGAAAGTAAATTAATAAATTTAGTATTAATACCTGGTTGTGCAGCTCCTGTTATACTTAATTTAATTTGTTTTTGTCCAGGTGTAGATAATAAATAATAAAATAAGTATTTTTGAACAAAATTCCCGTTGTTTCTAATTATAAATAAATGCTCATTTATTGCTATTTCCGTACAGAACAAATCTTTAATATACGCCACTTTGCCAGTCCATGCACCATCTTTGTTTATTACTATGTCATCCTCTTTTAATCGTCCTTT
>JAFGPP010000080.1 GCA_016936135.1 Thermoplasmatota archaeon | reverse complement strand
TACCCCACGGGCCCGATTTCCTGTCAGGTAACATTAAAAGATATTTAAAAACTTTTAGTCCAAAAATTCGAGCCCCAAACAAATAAACGTAATGGAGAGTGCGATTTACCCTTGGAAAATTAGATAGTTAATTACACTTGATCTATTTCATTTTCTACTACTTTTTTAATTTTTTCTTCTTTTTATTTTTCTCTTTATTATCCTCTTTCTTTTTCCATTTTCCCATCATATGTTGATAAAAATATAATTCATCATCTCCCATTTTATCAATTTTAAAACAAATTAGGTGTTTTTAACATTATTGATGAATTTTATAACTAAACCACTAAAAGAGAGATTTAATACATGATCTCATCTCCATAGTATATAAAATTGAAGACATAATCAGACATAGAAAACTTTTATGAAACTGTTCTTCATTCCAGTCAAAGATGGATTTTAATTTTAAAAAGCCGACACATATACTTGCACTTTTTCTTATTTTGGCAACGTTTTTGATTTTTATTGGCGTTCCTATCTTGAGTTTCTTTGGTCTAACTACTTCAATGGATATAAGTCAAAGCTCTCAGATTCCGGATTCATATCAGCAAATTTTTGAAATCTTTGTTTTATTCATTCAGTTAATCTTAGTAATTGCTTTTCTGATTATTTTTCCATTTTTATGGTATATGCTAGTAAATAATTGTTCAATTCGACAATTTTTCTCAAGAATTTTATTGGTCAAAGAAAGAATTAACAATGCTATCTTATGGGGTATTATTGGCTCTATCGTTGCTTTAGGAATATTAATTATAATTGGAGCAATTCTGACAATCGCTGGTTTTGATCTTAAAGATGCAAGCAACATTCAGGATTTGGAAATATATTTTTCTCCAGTTGCAATAATTATTTTAATAATAATACAGCCAATTGCCGAGGAAATCTTTTTTAGAGGATTTCTTTTGGATAAAATAGCGTCATTATATGGAGAAAAAATTGCAATTATATCAACCGCCAGTTTTTTTGGAATAGCCCATTTGACTTATGGAAATGCTTACCCTGCTCTAATGACTGGAATTATTGGAATTCTTCTTGCTTATCTAGTGATAAAAACCAAAAATCTTTATTCTTCCATTACTGCCCATATACTTTTTAATGTTATTAGCTTTAGTTTATATACAATTGGAAATTCAATTGGAATTTAGACGTTAATGCTATAAGCAAATGTCTTATTTAACTTCAAAAATGGTGACGATAATGGTAAAAGAACGTACATTTGTAATGATAAAACCTGATGCCGTTCAAAGAGGGCTTGTCGGAAAAGTAATTCAAAGGTTTGAAGATAAAGGCATTAAAATTGTTGCCATTAAAATGGTTTCTGTTAAAAGGGAACTTGCAGAACAACATTATGGCATTCACAAAGGTAAGCCTTTTTTTGAACCAACTGTAAATTACATTACTTCTTCTCCAGTTGTTGCCATGGTTTTGGAAGGAATTGGCGCTATCGAAATGGTTAGAAATATGATGGGTAAGACAGATCCCCAAAAAGCCGATATGGGAACGATACGTGGTGATTTTGGACAATCCATTGGAAGAAATATTGTTCATGGATCAGATGGTCCAGATACTGCAAAATTTGAAATTAACCTTTGGTTTAAACCCGAAGAAATTTCAAATTTCACCCGTATTGATGAAGAATGGCTTACCGAGTAGCAATTATAAATTTGTTTTTATATTAAAATAAGTCGCTGGCTTTATATCTTGACATGTATTACCGCCTTGGCATGGCCTTTGACAGGAAGACGCTTGTAATTCCAGATCAAACAAAATTTGAAGAAAAAACAATAATTGCAAAAGGCGACGTAATCATAGGTGATCGATGTCTAATTCAATTTGGAGTGAAGACTGAAGGAAGAATTTTCGTTGGAGAGCATGTAATAATTGATGGAAACTTGGAGGCTACAAAAGATATCAGAGCTGACATATTTTCAAGTATCGGGGGAAATGTAAAGAGTGGTGGAAATGTATACCTTGGAGAAAAGGTAAAGGTTAAGGGAAAGCTGTCACTTAAGGGAGATTTAGATGTTGGGGACAGTGTAGAAATAACTAATGGATTTGAAGCACAAGGTTGGATAAATATCAGAAGTCCAATTCCGATGATTATTTACGTTTTTATATATCTTGTACAATTGCTAAAGATGGGGCATAGTGAAGAAATAGATAGAATTTTGGAAGAGTTGGAAGAAAACAATGGAGAAACAATTCCAATCTCAGAAATTTTTCTTTTTATACCTAATAATTCTATTATTGGTTTGCAAAAATCCCGAGTTGATTCGGATGTCCGAATTGGTAAAAAATCGGTTATAATTGGAAATTATGATATAAAAGGTGATGTCATAATTACTGATGATTGTATAATTAATGGTACAATAAAGAGTACAGGAAACACATTTTTTGGAAAAAACGTTGACGTTCAGGGTAACATTGAAGCGGTGGGCGAAATAAAAATAGATGAAAAATCAAAAATTGTTGGAAACATATCTGGTGGAAAAATTTATCTATCAAAAAAAGCCTCTGTTCAAGGAATGCTTTTCGCAAAAGACGGAGTGTCTTTTACTGACCCTTCCGTTTTAGAAGCTGAAGAAAAAGTGAATCGATTTGAAAGTAACTTGGGTATTGTTGATGAAGTGAATAATATTTTGGAGTAGAAAAATGGGAATGCAAATTGGCATTGTGGGAAAACCAAATGTCGGTAAATCCACGTTTTTTAATGCATCAACTGATGCACACGCTGAAGTTGCAAACTATCCTTTTACAACAATAGATGCAAATAGAGGAGTAATGTTCATTAGAAAACCATGTCCTTGTAGGGATTTTAATGTCACTTGTACTCCACACAATTCAAAATGCATTAATAAAACAAGATTTGTGCCAATCGAAGCTATTGATGTAGCAGGTTTAGTTCCAGGTGCCTGTGAGGGGAGGGGCCTAGGAAACAAATTTCTGGATGATCTCAGGCAAGCTCATGCACTTATTCACATTGTAGATGCTTCAGGAAGTGCGGATGGAGAAGGCAATCCCTGTGGTATTGGTAATTATGACCCTCTTGAAGATGTCAAATTCCTAGAAGAAGAAATTGTTCAATGGCTTAAAGCAATAATAAAAAGAAGTTGGGAGGACATTGCCAGGAAATGCGAACTTGAAGGTTCTAAAATTGAAAAGATGCTTGCGGAAAAGTTAACCGGTCTGGGAATTCGTGAGGATCATATATACAGTGCAATTAGAAATTTGGGACTTGATATAGCCAAACCGTCTCGTTGGAATGATCTAGAGTTACTGAATTTTTCAAAACATGTAAGAAAGGTTAGCAAACCAATGTTAATTGCTTACAATAAAATCGATATTGCTCCTGAGGAACTTGTTAAAAAAATGGATCAAATAAAAGAGGGAGGCTACGCTATAGTTCCAACAAGTGCAGAAGCTGAACTTGCACTCACCAATGCAGCAAAAAAAGGCTTGATCGATTACAGCCCCGGTAGTAAGACTTTTACTGTAATAAAAGACTCAGAATTAAGCTCTGGACAGACAAAGGCCTTAGATTTTATACGCAAAAATGTTCTTGAAAAATACGGATCGACGGGTATTCAAAAATGTATAGATGAGGCAGTAAAAATGCTTGATTTGATTGTTGTATATCCTGTGGAAGATGATACACATTTAACTGACAAGGAAGGAAGAATTTTACCCGACGCCCATTTAATTCCTAGAGGAAGCACGGCAAAGGATTTGGCATATAAAGTACACACTGAAATTGGAGATCATTTTATAAGAGGAATCGATGCAAGAACTCACCGAATAATCGGTGCTGACCATGAACTGAAAGACGGAGATGTCATTAGAATCGTTACAGATGCGTAAATTAACTAATTTTATTTTTTATAAAATTGATAATATCATTTTATTAACATCCCTACATTTTCACCTGCATATTTAGGTGCAAATTAATCTTTTATATCTATTTTTTATTACCACAATTGGGATCACTCGAAAAAATATTGTTAACTTTTAGGAGGACAAAGGTTGCGAGGTATAAAAATAAAGACCGGTAGGAACTTTCCACGTTTCGGTGAAAAAAGGTTTTCTTTAGAAGAGTTGCCACTTACCACAATGAAATTTACATTACATGCATTAAGATGGATTTTCCTTTTGATATTCCTATTAGTTACAATAGGTGTATTTGTATTATTTATTGCAGGTGGAGAAAACTACTTACAGATAATTTTGGGTTATAGCATAGCTGGCTTTTTCACGTTTTTTATGGGCTATTTTGGATGGATGCTTGCAACAAGTATCAAGGAATTAATATCTAGGAAACAAAATGTTTCTAACGAGAAAGGCTTATCCTACTATATTGGTAGAAAAAACAAATTTAGATACTAATTTTCAAAAACCCCTAACCATTAACAATTTTTAATTATAATGAGAACAGATAAGGTGAAACATTGACTGTAATTTTTGACAACCACTTACATCTCAATAGAAAGGGAAGATTTTTAGATGCGATTGAAGAATTTAAAAAAGCAGGAGGAACCCATTTTGTTTTGTGTCAACTCCCCATGATAAAACTGGTAATTAGGGATAAGAGTTATCGGTCATGCTTTGAGGAAACTTTAAAGATGGCAGAAGAGGTTAGAGATAACATTGATATCGGTGTTTTTGTCACTGTGGGCCCCTATCCAGTTGATTAT
>JAFGPP010000011.1 GCA_016936135.1 Thermoplasmatota archaeon | reverse complement strand
AGAGAAAAAACATTTGTAAAAAGAAAAAAGTAGCGCAATTCATCACCCAAACTAAAGTTTGGGGATTTCTTGCTTACAAAATGTTAAAATGGTCCCATAATTGAGACCGAATCCCGATGCGGGCATAACATTATCTATAATAGTGACCCAATTTATCGTCAATCTCCATTGCAATCTTAATCATCTGTTCCATTATCCTATCAATGTCTTCCCTAATTTCCTCCATACTCTTTTGTAAGCTAGCTGATCTTAATCTATATCTGTTATGTTCCTTGATAACAATTCCAGCAGATATAAAACTATTAAGATGATGAACTATTGCTCCCCGGGTTAGGCGCAGTTTCTCACCAATTTCATCACTTGTTAAACATTTTTCCGGTTCGCATGCCTCTTTCACAATTAACCTAAATATTTTTCCTGCAGTATCTTGTTTATCTCTTCTTGAGAAATATCCAAGTGATTTACATAGATAGTCTATATCTTCATCTAGACTACCAGGGGCAGGCGATCTAATTTTTTTAATCAGAATCTGTTGAGACATGTTAATAGTAATGTGTTTAAGATTATATAAATATTTCCAATAAATCGTCAATTTTGTTAAGTTAAAGTTGACAAAATAAAAAAATTTATATAGAAGTAATCATATATACATATTGTTAAATTAAAGTTGACTTAAATAGATAATGTTTAACAAAAAGAGGTGAAAAATATGGATTTAAGAAGGAAAAAAGAAGACAAATTAGCAGTAAGACCATCCGAACCAAGAGGAGAAATAACAAGTATGAGACCGTTTGACCTTTGGTCAGAAATGGACAGAATGTTTGATAATTTCAAATCAAGTTTTGATGATTTATTCTGGCCATGGGGACAAAGAACACAATCTAACACGGCATTAATGCAAAGACGAACCCCACCAATGGACATTGCAGACATGGGAGACCGCTATGAGATGCGTCTTGAAATGCCCGGCATTACAAAGGACGATATTAATATTGAGGTAACGCAAAATGCTATAGAGATCTGCAAAACATGAAGAAACCAAGGAAGATAAAGATAAAAACTGGTTACGTCGCGAAAGAAGCAGCATGATTTTTTATAGGGCACTTGAACTACCTGAAGAACTCAAAACAGATCACGTAGATGCAGAACTTAGAGATGGCATTCTAACAGTAAAATTACCAAAAGTTGAACCAAAGCCAGAATTTATACCTAAGAAAGTACATATAAAATAAAAAATTAAAATCCCATCTCTCTTCTTTTATTTTTTCTGATTTTATAAAATGAAAATACTAATAGCATCTAAAAATTTATAAGAAACAAAATATAGAGGTATCTTGAAAATGGGAAAGAAATGCATTTTGACAAACTCAACAAGGTTAAGAATCAATTACCACATTCTTCATCTTTAATTTAATTGGGCGAAATAATGAGAAAGATATATTATTCATTTAATGAAATGCCGTTTGAAAATTCATATAGTTATCAAAACAAACAAACTTTTAAATTTGGGCGAACGGAAATACAACATATTTTTATTTCATTAATAGTTTTAACTGTTGCTTTTGCGTTTGCACTTGCGCCAAATCCGCCATTTGCTTTTCTATCTTATGTTGTTTCAAATATCCCTCTTGCCTTTATTGCTATTTTTACAGCTTTTTTTTGTCATGAAATTGCTCACAAATACATGGGACAAAAATATGGTTACTGGTCTGAATTCAGAATGTTTCCTATGGGACTTTTGATTGCATTATTTTTAGGTGTGTTTACAGGGATTGTTTTTGCAGCCCCAGGCGCTGTACAAATTTTTGGAAGACCATCCCAAGATGAAACAGGAAAAATATCAGTTGCTGGACCTCTTGTAAACATCTTAATATCATCTGTATTCTTTTTTATCTGGTTAATATCTTCAGGTATTGTTGCTCAAGTATCTTTTTTTATTGCATATATAAATGCATTCCTGGCTATGTTTAATTTGATTCCATTTGGGCCATTGGATGGTTGGAAAATATTTTCATGGAAAAAGGAAATTTGGGGCCTATTGCTAGCAGCAAGTTTAGGTATCGTCTTATTTTTATCAATACCATAGAAATTAGAATACTAAACAAGAAGTTAGCAGTTTAAGAAAATTGAATTCTAATGCTAGTTTCAACATAAATTATTTTAAAATACTATATTTCTAAATATAATTTAACCATAATCTTTAAAATAGGTTTACGTATTATTATTACATATCATACAATATATAGGGAGGCTACAAATTGTTTAAATACTTAAAAAGAAAAGTAATTATGTTAATAGTTATAGGACTGTTTATTGCAACTTGTTTTATGCCAACTATCGTTGGAGAAAATAAACGAGGTTTTGTTCCTTTTGAAAAAAGTGATTTTGACTGGGATAATAGCTTGATTGCTCCATCTATCAATAAAAATAATCTAGTAGTTGAAAAACAACAAAATGAATATAATTTTCCAACAGAGGCAGATTTTGATCTAGATCAGAAAAAAAATTGGACATGGTTATTTTATGACGATGCGGATTTTTATCAAGCATATGACCCTTTAAATGACTTTGCAGATGAGACATATTCAAATGACAAAATGAATGTTTTAGTCCTTCAGGATAAGGAATACAGCGGTGCAAAATTATGGTATATTGGCCAAAACCACAGAACTCAGTTAATCCAAGATATGGGCGAGATAAATATGGGAAGCAATAAAACTCTTTATGATTTCATAATGTATTGTAAGGAGTATTACCCTGCAGATCGTTACATTCTTTCATTTTATAATCATGGTGGAGGATGGTATGGCGCCTGCGTGGATAATACCGATAACGACATATTGTCTATGAACGAAATACAGGACGCAATTGGAAGTGCCGGCGGGGTAGATTTGGTTTTATTTACAGCGCCCTGTCTTATGGGTGCATTAGAATCGGCCTATGAACTCAGAGATTGTATTGATGTATATATTGGAAGTGAGGAATACAGTGGATATGGGCACTGGTTTGGTACAATAGAAGATATATGCAACTTAATTACATCTAACGTAGATATTTCCAATTATGAACTTGGTCAACAAATAATCACCTTTATAAGTTATAATTCAAATTGGAAAAATTCACTTACTATGAGTGCAGTTAGAACCGATAAAATGGATGAATTGGCTTCAGCAATCAATGTAACTGCAGAAGATTTTATAAACTACAGAACTGAATCATATGACAAATTCTGGAATCTTTATGATTCAATACAATCATTTGGGGATGGTTTTTGTATAGATTTTTATCATTTTGCCCAAACCTGTGCAAATGCAGATTTTTGCGAAAAAATAATTCAAGATTTGGATTTAGTGATGAGTTCTTTAAAAGAATCTATCATTGCTGAAAGTCATGGAGATGATTACCCCAATGCAAATGGACTGACCATTTACTTCCCAAATCCTTTACAACTATTATATAATCAATTATACGATAAATCTGATTATGGACTTGATTTTTCAGCAGATACCCAATGGGATGAATTTGTAAAATCTTATCTTAAAATTCCAGTTGAACCAGACGCAGATCAGTCTCAGTTGGAACATACATCCGGAATGATTGTTTGTGAACGTTTTGTTTGGGCTCAGTCGTTTGTACCTTCAAAGGATATCTTAAGAAAGGTAAAATTAAAGCTCACTAGATGTGGGCAAATAGAATCATATCTAACCGTTTCAATTAGAAAAAACAAAGATGGAAATGATTTAACTGTGGTTTCGGTAAACTACGAAGATGTTCCAACAAATATCTTTAGTTGGATATCATTTAATTTTCCGGATATTTTGGTTAACCCCAACGAAACCTATTTTATAGTTTTATCAACAGATAGTGGTGACAATTCTGAAAATTTTTACACTTGGGCTTGTTCTAATAATCCTGATTCCTATCCTGGAGGTGAAGTGTGGATCCAATGGTCATCGGAAGGCCATTGGCAGTGGCAGATTTGGGATCCGCCAATAGATTCCTGCTTTATTACTTATTCAAATAAAACACAATTAGATCCGCCAATAATAAACGGCCCGGGCATGGGAAAATTAGATGAATCATATGAATACTTGCTTGAAACCCCAGATTATGAAAATAATATCACTTACCTTATCAATTGGGGTGACGGAACCGATAGTGGTTGGTTTGGACCATTCGAGATTGGAGAAAAAATACTAATATCTCATTCTTGGAGTTCCTCGGGCATTTATGAAATCAAGGCCAAAGCTAAAAATGAAACCGGTTATGAAACCGCCTGGTCAGAGCCATTTGTCGTACATGTTACAAAATCGTCTATTTCATTGTTTATTCTGGATTTGATTTTTAAACTGGAAGAGCGTTTTCCATCATTGAAACCTTTACTTGATCCCTTAGTAGAGTTGATTTGCAGTTAATATTTATTGTTGAACTTGTAAAATAGCACTGCCAATAAAGCGAAGTGAAATACAAATCCAATTATTAATGGTACAAAATCCAATGTTCCTTCTTGTATAATACTATCCATTGCCATAAATGACCAAAAGTTAGGGATTACTCCAAATACATACTTCAAATTATCAGCAATAAAAAATGCAAAAAGTGGGACTAAAAAAACTGTTCCTCCGATCTTAAAAATGGCAAAGGCTTGTACTTTATTATTTGCAAAAGTACTTACGAGCAATGCTGAAAAAGGTGTGAAAAGAGTCAATAAAACAGCAACTGGTATGTATTGAAAATATGAAAATTGTGTTTCTTCTAAAAGACCCGATAATGCAGGAAATAGAAGTACGGTTATAAAAGAGAAAATTGACATGAAAAACATTCTATATAAAAGATAACTGTTCCTGGATATAGGCATCACGCGAAGTACAGTCAATATATGTTCATCGCGTTCATCAATAATTAAAAAAGCTGTAATAAATCCGAAAATCATCGGCAGCATTATTACCAGCAACATAAAAAAAAGTGGGTAAATTCCTTCAATTGCATATACTTCAGAAATCCAATGGACAAAGATTCTTGCAACAATAATCATCATCAAAGGAAAGGCAATCAATGCATAAACAAGAAATTTGTCTCTAACAATATTTTTTAAATCATTAATTGCAAGCTTAATGAAATATACCATACTTTAGCCTCCTTTCATTATTATGTGCTTATAGAATGATTTTTTTGCATAGAAGAAAAGAACTCCAATAAAAATTACCATGTAAATAATTGAATAGGCTAGCTCCCAAGTCTCAATTTCTTCAAAAACTCCACCTATTAAAATAAGAGATGCCTGCGTTGGCCATAGATAGAACATAACATTTTCATAAATACCAGACAGATGAAGTAATGGTGGAAAAGATAGTCCAATAAATGCCATCATCATGCTAAGCAGATATTCGTTAATACTGTTAACCCGTGAGACCAGGATAAAACCTATCAGTATGAGCATAACAGATGTAAGAACTATTCCCAAGATTAACAACATTATGTTAAATCCAGTTCCATTGAAAACCAAATTTAAAGACATAAAAATTAATGCAGACACAACTGAAAGAATTGTCAGCGAAATTATTTTTGATAGCAGATAGTCATCTGTACTCATAGGAGTAACAACCAATGCCTGAAGGGTGTTTTCACTTTTTTCAAATAAAACTAATGCACCAATAAACATGATTCCGACGAGAGCAGAATCAAAAAACAATAATAAAACATGAAATTCCTCAGATGCAATTGCGGGAAGAGCCTGAGTGCTAAGAAAAGATAGAATAACACTAAGTATTGAGATGTGAATGATCTTGTATCTTGATTGGAGGAGAAATTCCCATTTTAGCATTGTTTTCAGATTGCTCATGCTAATTGCCTACCTGTTGCCTTAATAAAAATGTCCTCCAAGCTTGCTTCTGCTGTGTGTATTGTATGCACAGAACCTGACCTCAAAAGATTAAAAAAATTATTGTTATCTGCCAGAGTTTTTAGATCAAACTCTTTATTTTCAAGTACCCCATTATTAAGATATTCAACTTTTACAACTCTTTTTCCATGTTTGAATTTTAATTCCTTGGGATTTTCAACAAGGCTTAGTTTTCCTTCAACAATAAACCCTACACGATCGCATAGTTCATCTGCATCTGTCATATTGTGGGTTGTAAGAAATATTGATTTGCCCTCCTTTTTTTTATTAAGAATTATATTTTTTATTAGTCTTGAACTCACAGGATCAAGCCCAGTTGTTGGTTCATCAAGGAAAAGCACTTCGGGATCATTAATTAAGGATCTTGCAAAGTTTAGTTTTGTTCTCATCCCCTTTGAAAACGTGGCGACTCTGTGATTTGCATCTTTTTCAAGTTCCACCATTTTTAATAGTTCCATAGGTGGAATTGTTTTTCCACGATAAAATGATGCAAAAAGTTCTAAATTTTCGAAAGCCGTTAGTTTTTGATAATGATTGGGAAGTTCAAAACATACCCCGATTTTATTGTATAATTCTGATTTCCAGCTATGAAGGTTCTTCTTAAGGATTTCTACTTCTCCGCTGTATCCTTTTAAAAGTCCAATTATTACCTTTTGGGTTGTACTCTTTCCAGCTCCATTCGGACCTAGAAAACCAAAAATCTCTCCTTTTCCTATACCAAATGAAACCCCGTTTAGCGCCTTTTTTTTAGATTTAGGATAGGTAAATTCAAGATTATTTACTTCAATTACATAAGAATCAGTTTTTGGAGTTGACAAAGTCATTTCTTTTGGGAAAGTAAAATATCCTTTTGTATTGCAATTTGAACAGGTAATTTCGATTTTTTCTCCCGGACTACCTTGAACAATAACCTCGTTTTTACATCTTGGACATGAAACCTTTCTTGATATCATTTTTGTTTTCTCCCATCCTACTTATCTCTTAACCTGACATGTAGCGCTTTATTGATTATAATTTATTTGTGCCATACATGTAAGACTGTTTATAAATTATTTTTCGAAATAAGTAAAAAATTTAGGATTGTACTATTATCCCCAATTTCTCTCGAAATATGCAAAGTCCATCCTTTCCCAATCATTTAAATCAGGAAAACAACGCGATCCATCAGAGTAATCAACTGTATAATACATGTAGCCGTAATTCATACAGCTCTTATAGGGCCGAGTAATCCACCAATTTATTTGCCAAGGATAATAACTTAGTTTATTGTGTCCCGGTATTGGCCAAAAATTGAATGTGTGACCGAGCTCATGCATGTATGCACTGGCATAAACAACGTCTCTATCTGACCACCATTCATTAGAAATTTTCTCATGACCTTTGCTTGCTACTTGAAATGCATTGGGTCGAAACATAAAACCTGCTGCACCTTCAACACTGTAAAGAACAATTCCATAATGAAAAACACCCCTTCTCCAGTTATTTAGATTACCCTGTAAGAAATAATCTTTGTAAAAATTAATTATATCTCCAAATTTAGATTTTTCATTAAAAGGAACCAAGTCACTACCACCCATACAGCCATCATCCAGATGAAACACCATATTTCTTCTGTTGAATGCAGTCTGAATTATTTCTTTTGAACCCTCTGGAAAGTAGGTTTTTTCGCCGTTTGGACCCTCATCCATTATATCCATTTCGACAAATATATCTTTTCTAAAAGGATCGGAAAACCATTCTGAAGTTAGATATTCCTCGTAATTATTGATACTATCCTTATCGGGGTCAATGTTTACATGATCATCCCATACGAATGGATCGTATCCCCATTTCCACTCCCAATCTGTTGGGATTCCATCGCCATCTGGGTCAAGTTTGGAATCGCCCACTGTCGGATCAGTTCCATAAACATTTACCTCTGTCCAGTAAGGAATTCCATCCATATCATAATCATTCTGATAAATGTTAAACCAAAGTTCACAGTCCCTATCTTTTTCATATATGGTTCCGTCATCACAACCATTTAATCTCCCGTAACCGCTTAAATCGTCAATTAAAGAGTCGTCGCCAGTCCATTTACCAGTTTTTATACTATATGTAAGTTCGACATCATAGCTGTCATCAGAATTGCCATAATCTTCACTTATATCACAAAGCCTATCTGCCTTAGCATCTTCATCTTTTGAATCCCACAATTGTATTTTAATATCAACAAATTCCTCATCATCAGCAACATTTAAAGTTGCAGACCATTGAGGATCATAAACATATCTTGTATTAAGCCATATATCACTGACAAACTCTTGATTGTTGATAAAGACTTTTATGTAGAAATCAGGTTCTGAATTTTCATCAATTATTTCCTCAAAAAAGAGTTGTTTGTCCTCTTTTTCCAAGGAACGGATTTTAATTATATCAACAGTGACTGAAACATCTAATAATGGATCAATATCTAAAAAATTATTGTTTAGAGGCGATGTTTTAATTGCCAGAGTGTAAGGCATAAAAAACAACATTATTATTAAAATATAAAATATTTTTTTTTTGATATCTTCATGATTTTAAGCCCCCACAAAGTTTGTAATATTAATAAAGAATATTTCATTACTTAAAATTTTCTTATGTTTTATATAAAATAGTAGAATATCTAAAGTTTTTTTAGACGTTATGACCCTGAATAATTTAAACAAATTTTTATCAATGACACATAAATGTAGGTTATTATGCCAAGGCTAGTGAAGGGTGGCAAATATGCATTTGGTTGGTCAAATGTATCTTCAACAGGAAGAATCAAGATTCCTCCTGAAGCCGTAAGTGAATATAATTTAAAAACTGCTGATAAATTAATCGTAATTTCCGGCAGTAAAACCTCAGGTGGCTTTAGCATAGTTAAAATTGATAAATTGAAATCGTCTTTTTTATCGATTATTTTAGACGATGATGAAACAAATATTTTAAAAATTCCAATGGGGCAACCTCTCAAGAAAAATTTAAGAGTTTTGTGTTGGACAATCCTATATAAAGACGGTATTTTTTTCCTTCCCATAAATACTTTGAAATTGTTTGGGGTATCACCAGGCAGTCGTTTATTGGCAATAAGGGGAAGCGGATTAGGTTTAGGATTTGCTTTTAAAGGCCCTATTATAAATGAAGCAGAAAAGCACGAAGAATTGGAAATTTTTTAATAATTAATCTTTGAAAATCAAAATTTATATCTAAAATATTATCTTTTTTTTGTTTGAATAAATCCAATCAATGTAACTAATAAATTGTTTGGAATCAATAGTAAGTTTCATTCCTAACTCGGAAATTTGAGTATTTTTCTCCAAAAAAATAATTTTTTCATAGGTTGAGGTTTGATTAATCTTGCAGAATTCCAAAAATCCTTCATAAAATTGAGTTGCCTGTGGGCAAATATAAATTCCATTCAAGACAGCGATTTTTCTTGTAAAATTTATAATCAATGGAAATGTTTTACAGTCAAATGGTTTAACTTCATGAATTTTACAATGATTATTTACCTGAAAAGGACAAGGTGTTTTTAATGATATATTGCTTGAATCACCGTTACTTTTATCAAATTTTAAATATTGGATTGCGAATTGTTTTTCATCTATATCCAGATATTTTCTAATAAGTTCAATTTCATCTTTATATACCTCAATAAAAGGAAATAATTTACAACATATACCACAGCTTAGACAATCTCCAAATTCCTGTAGAATTTTATTTCCGATAAATAGTATATCACTCTCTTCAAATTCAAGCATTGAATCTAAACTCCAATCTTTGTAATTAATGTAAAACGTATATATTTTTGTGGATTTTTAGGGGCTATCTTAATTGGGAGGAAAAACATAATGCAAAAAAAAAATATGTTTTAGATAGCCCCTGTAATTTAACAATTGTTAATAAGTATTTAAATGTTGGCCATCAGGGTATCGTTGCATATATGGTTGTTGCAAATGGGTTGTTGCATTTTGGTTGGTAAGATGGTCATTGATTTTTTTCATTGGAAGGTAGT